>JAQBPS010000472.1 GCA_028287415.1 Bacillota bacterium
GGGGTGGCGCCGCCATGGCGCTTCAGGAGGGCCTGGGTCTGGAGCATGAGGGGGTCGGTATCAGCGGCGGCATCGGCCTTGAGGTAGAGGATCGGTTCTTTGGCGGGGGCAGGCGCCGCCGGGGCGGGGGCCGCCGGGGCCGCCGCCAGCGGCACCACCTCGTCCGCCAGGACCTTGACCTCCTCCTCCTGGTTCTGGAGGCGCCCCTTCACCAGCAGCGGCTCATCCGCCTGAAGATGCCGGGCGCAGGCCGACAGCACCCGGGGGAACAGGACCACCTCGACCTGCCCCGTCTGATCTTCCAGGTTGAGGAACGCCATGTTCCCGCCCGCTCTGGTCGTCACCTGCTTGAGGCTGGCCATCATGCCGCCGAGGACGACCCGGGCCCCGTCCTGCTGCTCGGTCAGCGTCGCGACCGGCAGGCATCCCTGCGCATCCAGCGCCGCCTGATGCTGCCGGAGCGGGTGCCCGGAGACATAAAAGCCGAGCACTTCCTTCTCCATCGCCAGCAGCTGTTGCGGCGGGTACTCCGGAATCTCCGGCACGAAGCCCTGTGCGGCCCCCGCCGATGGCGCAACACCCAGGTCAAACAGGGAAATCTGCCCCACCTGCCGGTGACGCTGCACCTTCTGCGCCTCATCGAGCACCCGTTCGAGCATCTCCAGCATCTGCGACCTGCGGGCAGGACGCCCGCCCGGCGCCGCCACCCGGTCGAAGGCGCCCGCCTTGATCAGGCTCTCCAGCGACTTCTTGTGCATCTGGCGGATGTCGACCCGCTCAGCGAACGCCTGGAGGGAGTCAAACGCCCCTCCCTCCTCCCGGGTCTGGACAATCGCATCGATCGCCGTCCACCCCAGGTTCTTGACCGCGCCCAGCCCGAAGCGGATCGCGCCATCCTCCGCCGTGAACCGGGCCATCGACGAATTGACATCCGGCGGCAGCACCGCAATGCCCAGCCTGCGGCATTCATCCATGTAGACGGCGACCTTGGACTCGGCGCCCAGCACCGAGTTGATCAGCGCGGCCATATATTCCACCGGATAGTGCCGCTTCAGATAAGCCGTCTGGTAGGCCACCTTGGCGTAAGGTGTCGCATGGCACTTGTTAAAGCCGTAGTTCGCAAAGCGGATGATCTGCTCGTAAAGCGCCTCCGCCATGGCGGACGAGTAGCCCCGCTCCTGGAGCCGCTCCATGAAGAGCCTGCCGTACTTCTCGAGGTCGGCCTTTTTCTTCTTGGCGACGGCACGTCGGAGCAGGTCCGCCTGGCCGAGGCTCATCCCCGCCAGGAGATGCGCGATCTGGATGATCTGCTCCTGGTAGACCATCACGCCGTAGGTCTCGCCCAGGATCGGCTCCAGGTCCGGGTGCAGGTACTGCACGCTCGCGGGATTATGCTTGCCGCGCACGTAGTCGGGGATGTATTCCATCGGGCCGGGGCGACAGAGTGAAATCGTCGCGATGATGTCCTCAAACCGGCTCGGCTTCATCTGCTTCAGTACATCGGCCACCCAGCCGGCCTCGATCTGAAACAGGCCCATGGTGTCGCCCTTGCTCAGCATGGCGAAGGT
Organism: Bacillota bacterium; assembly: GCA_028287415.1. Classification (GTDB taxonomy): domain Bacteria; phylum Bacillota; class Sulfobacillia; order Symbiobacteriales; family Symbiobacteriaceae; genus RYN-353. Next base: position 1,569 of record JAQBPS010000472.1, read on the forward strand.
GGCGGGGTCATCGTCCGGGATCTGCTCGATGTCGAAGTCCGGCATCCGCCGTCGCAGCGCCCGAACGGCGTAGTCGATCACCGTCAGGGTGCGCAGGCCGAGGAAGTCCATCTTGAGCAGGCCGATCTCCTTGAGCTGGTCCATGCCGAATTGGGTGACGATCGCGTCGTCCCCGGTCTTGTAGAGCGGGACATGCTCCACCAGCGGCTCAGCGGTGATCACCACACCTGCAGCATGGATCGAGGGGTTGCGCGGCATGCCCTCAACTGCGCGGGCGGTGTCGAGCAGCTCGCGGATCGGCTCCTGCGTCTGGTAGAGTTCCCGCAGGGCGGGCACCTCACTGATGGCGGTGGACAGGTCCCGGCCCCAGGGGATCTGCTTGGCGACCCGGTCGACCTCGCCGTAGGAAAGCCCCATGGCGCGGCCGACGTCACGCACGGCGCCCTTGGCGCCCATGGTGGTGAAGGTGATCACCTGTGCGACGCAATCGGCGCCGTACTTGTTGTGGACGTAGTCGATCACCTCGCCCCGCCGCTCGTAACAGAAGTCGATGTCAAAGTCGGGCATGTCCACCCGCTCGGGGTTGAGGAAGCGCTCAAAGAGCAGGCCGTGCCTGAGGGGGTCCACGTCCGTGATGCCCAGCACATAGGCCACGAGCGAGGACGCGCCCGAGCCCCGCCCCGGGCCGACAGGAATCCCCCGGCTGCGGGCGTATTCGACAAAGTCCCAGACGATCAGGAAGTAGCCGGGGAAGCCCATGCCCGTGATAACGCCGAGCTCGTGCTCCAGCCGCTCGTTGGCGCCGGCAGGCGGGTTGCCATGGTACCGGGCCGCCAACCGGTCGTAGCACAGTTTGCGCAGGTAGCTCGCTGTATCATACCCGGCGGGAATGGCGTAGTTCGGCAGGTGAATCTCGCCGAAGGGCAGGGCGACGTCGCAGCGCTCAGCGATCGCCAGCGTGTTGGAGAGGGCGCCGTCCACGTGGCCGAAGCGGTAGAACATCTCTTCGGCGCTCTTCAGGTACATTTGGTCCGTGTTCATCTTCAGGCGGTTCGGGTCATCGACGGTCTTGTTCGTGCCGATGCAGATGAGGATGTCCTGCAGCCGGGCATGCTCCGGGTGCATATAGTGAGCATCATTGGTGGCTGCGACGGGCAGCCCCTGGCGCAGGAGCCACTCGTTCAGCCTGGCCTGCTCCGGCAGGTCGTGGTCCTGGAGTTCGAGGAAGAAGTTGTCGGGTCCGAAGATATCCCGGTAGCGGGCGATTGCCCGCCGGGCCTCCTCCTCCCGGCCCTCGCTGAACTTGCGCGGCACCTCGGCCCCCAGGCATCCGCTCAGCGCGAGCAGCCCGCTGCTGTGCTGGGCCAGGAGGTCATGGTCGACCCGCGGCTTGTAGTAGAAGCCCTCGGTGAAGCCGTACGAAACCAGCTTCACCAGGTTCTTATAGCCCTCATAGTCCCGGGCCAGCACGGTCAGGTGGTAGGGCTTCTCCCCGCCGGTCTTGATGTGCCGGCTGTCGGGAGCGACGTACAGCTCGCAACCCAGGATGGGCTTGACGTCATGCGCCTTGCAGGCCTTATAGAACGGGATTGCTCCGAAGAGCACCCCGTGATCGGTCATCGCCAGCGCCCGCATGCCTAGTTCGGAGGCGCGGGCAGCCAGGGGCTCTACGCGATTAGCCCCATCGAGGAGGCTATACTCGGTATGCAGATGGAGATGGACGAATTCTGGCACGTTGTTCACCTCGCATCCTCAGGAATTCGACGTTGGGCGCGCCCGAACCTGCGTACGGCTTTGCTGCGGCGGTGGTGTGGGGGCGTTGGTTTTTGGCCGTAACCGGGTAGGGTGGGCTGGTCAGGGCCACCCCGCTCGCTGCCCATGATACTCCGCTTACGGGCAGTAAGCGGTGCCCTCAAGTTGCGCCGTTTTCGGAACCGCTGTCATAGGGACCGCCTTGAGGGACGCACCGCCGAAAACGGCGAGGCGGGTAGCTAACTGCCCGTAGGCTACGTCTCATGACGGCGCTCGGGAGTACCCCTGCCCAGCCCACCTTCAGGGCGGCCAAAAACGGGCAACGCCGGGTGCGCCTCCGCCCGGCTGCGTCAGCATGCTCGGTTCGGGCCGCCGGCCGACCTGAGGATGTGTCGGTCAAGAACACCGGGCGTCCACCTCCACCAACGCTACCAGACGAAAGCTTTGGGAGCGCAACCTGGTCCGGCTCCGCCAGCGCTACCCGGTCATCGCACCCCAAAAATACCCGGTCGGCAGCCACTCCCGGTTGCCCCCACGTCCGGCATGGGTCTCACAGCCGTGGCGCCCGACATGGGTGCACCTTCAGCGACGTTCGATTATCCGCTTTACGGGTTCTTACGCATCTTACCCGCCGCCGTCATTGGAGCGTCCCTCAAGACCGTACAGCGGCGCGGACGACGGCGGCGCACGCTGAGAGGGCAAGCGTTAGAACCCGTTAGCGAAGAATCGGGGAGCGGGGGCACCCGTGTCGGACGCCACGGGCAGACTCATGCCGGACTCCCAAAGGTCCTACACAGCAAACAAGGAGATGTGGCAATCGACAGGGAACTATACAACAGGCAACTTTTTAAATATACTAAAGTTGCCGCGACAAGGAGCCTGGCAGCGTCGCCAGGGACTGGTTAAAGGCCAAAGGGCTGCTTTAGTCGTCTCCAGGCGAGGGCTCTCCGCACGGAGGGCCCTCTGGCTTTGTTGCGAGAGGAGGGTGACCGATGACCAATGTCTTGGACAGGTTCCCGCAGGGCCGGCTGGCCGCAGCCAATGAGGCGAACTGGCGGGCGGGCTTCTGCAGCTTGATGACGGATTGGCCCGGCGGCACGGTGCACCGTGAGCCGGGGCTGATCTGGCACGGCAGCCATGTGCCGCATCCCCTGTTTAACAGCGTCCTCTGGAGCCGCTTCACGCTCCGGGAGGCGGATGCGGCGATTGCAAACGTCCTGGACGTCTTCCAGGCCCGGCGGGTGCCGCTCTGGTGGTGGCTCTTCCCCGCATCCGCACCGTATGACCTCGGGCAGCGGCTTGAGGCTCATGGGCTGGCGCGCGAGGACGACCTGCCGGGCATGGCGGTTGACATTGCGGATCTGCCCTGCAACCCGCCGGGTCCACCCGGCATGACCATCCTGCGGGTGGCGGATAATGCGGTCGGCCTGGCCTGGACGGAGGCCTACGCTTCCGGGGCGGGCAGCCCTGACTTCGTGGCGGCGGCGCTGGGGGATATTGTCACGGGGGACTGCCACGAGGAGGCCGCCCTGGGCTGGCGCCATTACGTGGGCTGGCTCGATGGCGGGCCGGCGGCTTGCGCCTCACTCTTCCTGGGCGCCGGCGTCGCCGGCCTGTACAACGTGGCGACGGTACCGGAGGCGCGGGGCCAGGGCATCGGATCAGCCATGGCGATTCATGCGCTGCGTGAGGCCCGGCGCCTCGGATACCGGATCGGCGTGCTCCAGGCGACGCCTGCGGGGATCCCGCTATATGAACACCTGGGCTTTGCGTGCTGCTGCGCATACCCGCAGTTTCGCTGGAACCCGGCAATCACGGGGCAGGAATCGTCCGCCTACCTGACAAACTATGAGGTGAACAACGATCCGCGGGAGGCGACCCCATTTGAAGCTTCCGGTATACCTGGACTACAACGCCACCACGCCGATTGACCCGGCGGTGCTCGCGGCGATGCGCCCCTACCTGAACGAGCACTTCGGCAACCCCGCCAGCACCCATGCTTACGGCGCCGGGCCGGCGGATGCGGTCGCCGCCGCCCGCGGGCAGGTGGCGGCGCTGCTGGGCTGCGGTACGGATGAGCTAATTTTCACCGCCAGTGCCAGCGAGAGCGACAACCTGGCGATCAAGGGCGCCGCGTTCGCCCTGCGGGAGCAAGGGCGGCACCTGATCACATCCGCCGTGGAACACCCGGCAGTGCTGAATGCCTGCCGCTACCTGGAGCAGGAGTGGGGATTCGCCCTGACCGTACTGCTCGTAGGGGCGGACGGCCGAGTCGACCCGGACGACGTGCGACGGGCAATCCGCCCCGATACCATTCTGATATCGATCATGCATGCGCAAAACGAGACCGGAGTGCTCCAGCCTGTGGCGGAGATCGGGCGGATCGCCAGGGAACGGAGCATCCTCTTCCACGTGGATGCCGCTCAGTCGACCGGTAAAATCCCGGTTGACGTGACTGCGCTGCACTGTGACCTGCTGACGGTCGCCGGGCATAAGCTGTACGCACCCAAGGGCGTGGGCGCCCTGTACATACGTGATGGGGTGAAGCTGCATTCCCTCATCCACGGTGCGGGCTACGAGGGCGGGCGCCGGGCTGGCACGGCGAACGTGCCTTACGTGGTCGGCCTGGGCAAGGCGTGCGAGCTCGCCGGGGAGAAGCTGGCCGGGGGCGAGGCCGAGCGGCAGCGCCGCCTCCGCGACCGGCTCCATGCCGCACTGGCGGAGCGCCTGCCGGTCCGGCTGAATGGCCATGAGACGGAGCGGCTGCCGAACACGTTGAACATCTCGATCCCGGGCGTGGTGGGCAACGACCTGCTAGATGCCGTGCCCGACGTGGCCGCCAGCACCGGATCAGCCTGCCACGCCGGGGTGAGTGAGCCGAGCGAGACGCTGCTGGCCATGGGGGTGCCGCCGGAGCTGGCGCTGGGCGTGCTGCGGCTCTCCCTGGGCCGCTACACCACCGCTGATGAGGTGGACTTCGCCGCAGAGCGGCTGTGTGCAGCGGCCATGTCCCAGATCGCGTAGAAACAAATGAGAGCGGCCCCCGCACGATGCGGTGACCGCTCTTTGCAATTTCAGTCGGGACCGCTGGAGTCGCTGCCGCCCGAGTCACTGTCGCCACCGTCCGCACTGTCGGAGTCGGCGCCGGGGTTGCAGTCGCCCGCATCCTCGCCGGCATCGCCGTCCAGTGGCGCCTCGTCACACCCCGGCCCGTCATGGTGCTCTGCGGCGAGCCTGGTGTCGTCATCGGCCACTGCATCAGCCACTGCATAGGCCATCATCAGGTCGGCGTCACGATCCCTGCGGTGACGGCCGGCGCCGGGCCGGGGCACGGGCTGCGGGCGGCGCTTGCGCCCCCGGCCAACGTTCGCCATGTAGCTGACACCCGCCACCAGAGCCATGATCAGGAGCACAGGCAGGAACCACATGAATTTCAGCCCGCCTCTCAACGTCGGATGTATTCACCCTATTCTCTCCCTGGTGAAAAACACCTGCGGCGTACCATGGAAAAGCCGCCGGGGTGCACCCCGGCGGCCGATGGCTGAGCTAATGCTGCTGCGACAACTCCCTGTACGCCCTGAGCATGTCCTGATACCGGGGATGGCTGGGGGCGAAGGGATAGTCCACCCCGGCCCGGCCCCAGCCGGCCTTGAAAAAGTCCTGCTCGCCTGCGGTGAAAGCCTCGGCCACAGCTTCTGCGACCTTCGTAAACTGCTCCTTGGGCATGTACTCCTTGGGGTAGCCCGCCCGAATCCACGCGTCCTGCAACCGTTCCAGCGCTGACATCGCACCCGCCTCCTCCCTAAAGGTTGTCCAAACCGGCGCCGCACTCCCGGCCCCGTGTTAATCAGCTCAGCGATGGCATATATTGTATCATCAACCGCGGCCAGCGCCTAGCCGGTGAACTATTTCATGGCATATGCTATCGGGCACAATAAAACAGCGAAAAGGTAGATTTCCGGAACACAGGAAATCATCCGCTCGGGAGCGAATACCCTTTTAACAGATTCAAACCGGCAGGGGTGTCCGTCCCCTTCCGACCGCCGAAAGGAGGTTGGTGGCCGTTGAGCTTTATACAACCGGCGCAGCGCCTTCGCAGGCTCCCATCACAACTGTTTGCCCGGCTGGTCGCGTCCACCCAGAACCTCCAGTCAGCCGGTCATGACGTCATTAACCTGGGCCAGGGCAACCCGGACCTCCCCACGCCGGCCCACGTTGTGGCGGCCGCGCATCGCGCGGTCGACAATCCTGCCACGCACAAGTATAGCCCGTTCGGCGGCCTTAAAGTGCTCCGTGACGCCGCTGCAACCTGGTATGAGCGCGAATTTAATGTCGTCCTCGACCCGGAGACCGAGATCTGTATCCTGATTGGTGCCAAGCTGGGCCTACAGGAAATCAGTCTCTGTCTCCTGGACGAGGGCGACATTTGCCTTATGCCGGACCCGGGCTATCCGGACTACAGTTCCGGGGTCGCCCTCGCCGGCGGACATGCGTTCCCCATGCCGCTGCTCGCGGAACACCGCTTTCTCCCCGACCTATCGGCAATTCCGAAGGAGGTGGCGCAGGCTGCAAAACTAATGTTCCTCAACTACCCAACCAACCCCACTGGTGCGGTTGCCAGTCCGGCGTTTTTTCGGGAGGTGGTGGCTTACGCCGGTGAACACAACATTGCGGTGGCCCACGACCTCGCCTACGGCGACCTGGTTTTCGACAGCCGGGAGCGCGTCAGCTTCCTGCAAACGCCAGGTGCGAAGTCGGTCGGTGTGGAGTTTTGCACCCTGTCGAAGTCCTACAACATGGCAGGGTGGCGCATCGGCTTTGCGGCCGGCAACACGGCGATCATCAGCGCGATGAACCTGCTCCAGGACCACCTGAACTGCAGCCAGTGGGGTGCGGTCCAGCTGGCGGCGGTGGAGGCGCTCACAGGGCCACAGGAATCCGTGCGGGCACTCTGTGCGGAGTACGAGCGGCGGCGCGATATCTGGGTCGACGCAGCCGGGGAGATCGGGTGGGAACTGCGGCCATCAGCCGGTTCGTTCTTTGTCTGGTGCCCGATCCCGAAAAACTTTACCAGTGAATCATTCGCCGATCTGCTCCTGCGGGAGTGCCACGTCGTTGTGGCGCCTGGCGTCGGCTTCGGCCCCGCAGGGGAGGGCTACGTGCGAGTTTCCCTGACAACCGCGCCGGAGCGGTTGCGGGAGGCGGCCCAGCGGATCGGGCGATTGCAGGTGTTCTAGCGGGCGCCAGGACGAAATCCGTTTGCGCCGGGAGGAATGCCACATGGGACCCAGGCTGTATGAGGGCATGTCGATCCGGGAGATCTCCGAGTACCTGTTCTGCCAGGATGATTGCCAACCGGCAGACCTGATGATCGTGTTCGGCGGAAAGCGCCTGGAGCGTGCGGACCGGGCCGCCGAGCTCTACCGCTCAGGTCACGCCCCCAAGCTCGTCATCACGGGCGGAGACAAGCGCGGCACCGGCGTCCCCGAGTCTGAGCGGCTCATGGAACGCTGTGTTGCGCTTGGCGTCCCCGCCGATGCAATTACGATCGAACGCGACTCCGTCAACACCATGGAAAACGTGCGCATGACGGTGGCCCTGATCGAGGAGCAGTTCGGCTGGAAGAACCTCAGGAGCGTGATCCTGGTCTCTGCCCCCTACCACCTGCGCCGTGTCAAGCAAGCGCTGGCAAACTATATCCCGCGGGCCGTCAAGATCACATGCTGCCCCGATACCCGTAAGGATGTCACCCGCGAGAACTGGTGGCACAGCCCCGAGGGCCAGGAAATGGTTTACCGTGAGTTGGAGAAGGTCCGCACCTACGCGACTCAGGGAGAGCTTTAGCCAACCTGCGATGCCCGTTACGCGACTAGCCCCGCCGCCATCACCATGGCGTGCGGGGCTAGCGGCATGAATGGATCAGCCTTTGTCGAGCAGCCCCAGCCACAGGTAATAGCACGCCAGGGCGCTGAACGGCGCCCAGACACGGCCGAGTTCGCGGACCTCAGCCTCCGTCGGCTGATGGTCGAGGCCATAGAAACGCTGTACCGCATTGCGGATACCGATGTCACCGGCGGGAAACGCATCAGGTGCACCCGCATCCATGAGGAGGCACTCGGCGGTCCAGCGCCCCACGCCGCGCAGCTTCACCAGCTGGGTCACCGCGTCATCGAAGGGGAGCGCCACGTGAGATGCCAGGTCGAGGCGCCCCTCTGTGATCGCCCGGGCGATGTCGATCACGTACTCCGCTTTCTTTCGGGAGTACTTCTCTGCCTGAAGCGCTTCGTAGGGGATGCCGGCAACCCGCTCGGGCGCCGGGAAGGCCGGATAGCCGTCAAACTGTGCACCGCATAGCCGGACAAGCGTCTCCTTGAGCGAGTATGCGAAGGAAACGTTCACCTGCTGCCCGATGATCGACCAGGCGAGCGCCTCCCACAGGCTGAACGTGCCGATGGGCCGGGCCCCCTGGTACTTGCGGGCGAGCGAGGCCATGACCGGATCGGCCGCATCCATGTGCGCGTGGAATGCGGCCAGGTCCAGGTCAAGCGCAAAGGCCCTGCGCACGAGGGCGAGCGTCTCGGCCGGGTCCAGCTCTCCCCGGATTTCCACGTCCAGGGCGTCAGGGCCCGGGCGCACCCGGACCAGGCCCAGGCGGCCGGCGTGCTCCAGGGCCCGAACGTAAACGGGCCCGGGCTCGACCCGGCCGATCACCTGGCGCGGCATGTCCTGGACGCGCTTGAGGCTCATTTCGAGGCTGTAAGGCTGCGGGTATGCGATCTGATGCAAGGGGGCGCCCTCCTCCGTCTCTCTCCCCCCTACTTTCGGCGCCCCCATGGCGGTCATCCTGCCGCCCAAGGGACCATTCCCGCGAACAGAAGTCCCCGTGACGGCCATGATGTCACGAGCCGAAGGAAAGGCCCCACCGTTTCCGTCAAGCGTTGCGTGCTTAAACACGGAAACGGTGGGGCTTTGACGAGGCGACCTGGGCGGCGTTCGGCCCCCCTCTCACTTAGAAGATGCCGGGGGCTGTCACTTGCCGAGTCCATCAGCTCCAGTGGCTGCTGCGGGGGAACTGCTTCACCTCGCAGGGCTGTGCGGTCGGGTCGAGGCGGGCGTGCCGGCTGTT
>JAQBPS010000504.1 GCA_028287415.1 Bacillota bacterium
GGCCGAGGGGCTGCCGCCCGATAAGCTGGCCACCGTGAAAAAGGACGCCAACCTCGACGTCAAGTTCACGAAGACCCTGCGCGTCGATTATCTGATCCTGGAGAACGACCGGCCCTGGCTGAAGGACGTAAAGTTCCGCAAGGCCCTCTCCCTCGCCATCGACCGGAAGGCGCTGGTCGACTCAATTCTCGGCGGTACGACGGTCGTCGCCTCCTCGGTCTCGCCGCCCGGAACGATCGGCTTTGACACCTCCCTGAAGCCCTTCGAGTATGACTTGGCGAAGGCGAAGAGCCTGCTGGCGGAGACGGGCTATGATGGGTCCCCCCTGAAGATGGGCGCACCGATCGGCCGCTATGCCATGGACAAGCAGATCGGTGAGGCGATCGCCGGCATGCTCAAGAAGGCCGGCGTCAACGTGCAGTTTGAAGCGCTCGAGTGGAGCGCCTACATCCCCAAAACCGCCAACGCTTATGACATGTGGTTTATTGGCCAGACCGACTTCACCACCAATCCGAATAAGCACTACGACAACCTGTTTTACTCCAAGACCAGCGAGATCGCCTACAACAACCCGGCGATCGACAAGTTGATGGACACGGCGATTCAGACGCTTGACGATAACGCTGCGGCCGACCTGTACAAGCAGATTCAGCGGATCCTCTACGAGGAGCAGCCGGTGCTGCCGCTCTACTACGAGCCGCAGCTGATCGCCGTCCGCAAGGATCTGGCGGGCTTTGTGCCCAGACTGGACGAGTATGTAATCGTACGGGATGCGGAGCTCAAGAAGTGATGCGGGGAGGCGCAGGCAAGATGAAGCTGGTGGGAACGGCCGAAGTGGTCCAGGGCGCGAAGACTCAGGGGTATCTGCAGGTGGGAAGCGATACGGACGGTACCCCGTTCCGGATCCCGGTGCTGGTCGTAGCCGGTGCCAAGCCAGGCCCGACCGTGTGGGTGCACGGGTGCATTCACGGCGAGGAGTATGGTGGCGCCGCCTCAATCATCCGGTTGGTGCAGGAGCTTGATCCACAGCACCTGGCGGGCACGCTGGTGGGCGTCCCGGTCACCAACCTGCCCTCGTTCAAGGCACACAGCCGGATCTCGCCCCTGGACGGGGCCAACCTGAACCGCATCTTCCCCGGCAATCCCGAGGGCACCTACAGCTTCCGGCTGGCGCATGCCCTGCTTGAGGCGATGGCGACGACCGCCGACTGGGTGCTGGACTTCCACTCCGGGGGCATCGGGGCCGAGGTGCCCTTCTACGCCATCTACGATGACAACGGCTCGCTGGCCTCCCGGCGCGCGGCCTGGCTGGCCGAACGGATCGGGGTGGATACGCTGTGGCGCAGCGCAGGTGACTTCCGGGGCACGGTCACGGCACAGGCCGCTGCGCGGGGCATACCGGCAGTAACGGTGGAGTGCGGGGGCGGCAACGTGACTGTGGAGCACGAGGAGCAATTCAAAGCGACGATCCGCAACGCACTGCATGCGCTGGACATGCTGCCCGGCACGGCACCCGTCCAGCCCCAGTACCGCATCGTGACGGACGGTGCGTTCATGTTCACAGGCCACGGCGGACTATTTGTCCCGGCTTGCCCGGTCGGCGCCGTGCTCAAGAAGGGCGATCTGATCGGGCGGGTGATTAACCTCTACGGCGAGGTGGTCGAGGAGATGGTTAATCCGGTGGAAGAGGCCTGGATCGCGGCCACCGGCCATCGCTACTGGCCGACGGAGCCCGGACAGTTGATCGCCGAGGCGCTGCCCGTGCAGGGCCGCCGGCAGGCGAGCGACTTCCCGGGTTAGAGAACTGCAGAGGCATGGCGTGGCGGTGAAGTAAGGCTGACAGAACGAAGCAGGCAGCGTGAGTACGCTGCCTGCTTCGTTTGTATCAAGTGCGGGCTTATGACAGGTAGTGGCCGAACCAGGCCACCATCCGCTCCAGCCGGTCCACCTGGTGGCTTGGGCGCTGAAAGACATGCGGCTCATCGGGATACCGGACCAGCGCAGCCGTCTGGCCGTTCCGCTTCAGCACGGTGTAGACCTGCTCGGACTGATGGGGCGGGCAACGCAAGTCGGACTCGCCGTGAAGCAACAGCACGGGCGTGGTGCAATGATGCATGTGCCGGATGGGCGAGTGGGCCGCCAACTTCTCCAGCTTTTCCCACGGCAGGCCAAACTCGAACTCCAGGAAGTGGGAGCCGATGTCGCTGGTGTTGGCCATGTCGTCCAGATTGGAGACGCAGGCGCCGGCCACAGCTGCCTTGAAGCGGTGGGTCTGGGTGACTGTCCAGCAGGTCATGAAGCCACCATAGCTCCAGCCCGTGACGCCCAACCGGTCCGGGTCGGCCACACCCCGCTTGACCGCTTCATCGACACCGTTCTGGATGTCGATGAAGTCCTTGCCCCCCCAGTCGTTGACACAACCGAAGGTGTGCTTCTTACCATAACCCTGACTGCCCCGGGGGTTCGTGGCCACCACGGCATACCCGGCGGCCGCCAACACCTGCCACGAGGTGCTGAAGCCGTTGCCCCAGAGGCCCGTCGGGCCGCCGTGGATATCGAGCACGGTGGGATAGCGCTTGCCGGGCTCATAGCCGGCGGGGTAGACGAGCCAGGCCTCCATCTCCCAACCGTCCGCACCGGCGTAGGTGAACTTCTCCACCTTCTGGAGTGCCACTTTGGCCAGGAGGGCGGCGTTGGCACCGGTCAGCTGGCGCAGATGACCTTTGTCCAGCAGGTAAATCTCATCCGGTGTGGCCGGAGTGGCAGCGCCCATAGCGATGTCACCGTTGACAGCGACGCTGAAGGAGCCTACCGCCAGCGGCCCCGTGCCGGTAAGGCGGGTCGGGTTGTCACCGTTCAGGTGACAGGCATACAGAACCGCATCGCCGCGGTCAGCGAAAACGGCCAGCACATCCCTGCTGTCGTTCGACCAGAGCAGCGGTCCGAACATCGCCAGGCCGCCCATGTGGCTGGTCTCGGAGTAGACACCGCCGAGCGATCGGTCGAGCGTGGCGGAGAGGTTGCGGGCATCGGCAAAAGCATACGGATAGGCCTCGGTCGAGATGTCCAGCACCCAGACGTCCATGTTGTCATGCAGCCAGGTGAACGGCCCGGTATGCCCGCTGAAAGCCAGGTACTTGCCGTCGGGCGAGAAGGTGGGCGAGTAGGTGGGCGACTCCCGCTCCTTCAGCACGTACGTCACCGCACCGCTGTCCAGGTGGAAGAGCGCGATGTTCCGCACATAGAAGGCCCGACCGGCATCGTCAGCAGGGGGGGCGACGGCCGCCACCAGGAACTTGCCACACGGCGACCAGCTCGGTCCATCACAGCGGATGCCGACCGGGGAGACCTGCTTCGCCTCCTGCTTGCCCGCTTCGGCAGGAACGACGAAGAGCCTTGGCTCCTTGCGGCCGAAGAAGCCACCGCCATCAAACTTGTGGTGGAAGGTCGAGACCACCTTGATCGCAGGCTTTTCCGCTTTCTGCTCGCCCTTCGGGGCGACCTTGGCCGTGGGCGCCCCGGCATAGACGAGGTCACCCGCCTGCAGCGGCTCGTCCACCGAGCTGAGATACGCGATGCGCTTGCCGTCCGGCGACCAGACGGGCGCCCCGGCAACCTCCTGCTCGGTCTCCAGCCGAGCCGCCTCGCCGCCGTTCACCGTGATCAGGTGAAGCTGGGGCTTGCCGCTCCGGTCCGAGACAAAGGCCAGGGTGCGGCCGTCGGGCGACCAGCGGGGCAGCGAGTCGGTGGGGCCGGCGGTCAGCTGCCGCTCGACGCCTCCCGCGGCGGGCGCCAGCCAGATCTCCGTCTGCTGCTTGTCGACTGCCTGATCCCGCTTCTCCCTGACGTAGGCGACCAGCTTGCCATCGGGCGAGATCTGCGCATCTCCTACATAAGTCAGGTTGTAGATATCTGCCGGAGTCATTAGCCGCTTCTCCATGCTCTCTCCGCCTGCTTTCCCCTGGCTCAGCCAGGACTTAGCTAACCTTGCTCACAATGCGACTGCCTGCCGCCACGGCGTCCACCTTGCTTGAGGCGTCCCGCAGGAAGACCAGCGGTGCCTCCTCAGCGGGCATCTGCACAGCGAAGGCGTCTTCGCCAATGCAGCGGGAGTTCAGCTTGCTTCCCTGCATGGTGACAGCAAGCTGGCCCTCTTCGACGGCCACCGTAACGCTGCTGCCCTCGAGCGACTTGTACTCGCCCACGTAATCGGCCAGTTGTTGGGCGTCGCAGGCGGCGTCGGGATAGACGACCCGCCTGGTATCCAGGGGGAGCCCTAACATGGCGTTGATCGCGCCGTGCAGGATGGTCGGCGACGGTGCGCCCGCCACATTCGTCAGGGCGACGCCAGTGATGCCCTTTTCCGGGACGCATGCGATCTGGGCCGAGACGCCCTTGATGCCGCCGCTGTGCTCAATGATCGAAACGCCGTGATACTCCGGGTACACTAACAGTCCATAACCATACCAGGCGCCGGGCATCGCCTGAATCTGCGGCCGGGTCATGGCGGCCACGGACTCCCGGGAGAGGATCCGCTCGCTGCCCACCATGCCGCCGGTCCGGTAGATCTCCATATAGCGCAGCATGTCCGGCACGGTGGAACGGAGGAAGCCGGCCGCCAGGTGGGCGGGCGCCTGCCACCAGCCGGGCTGCGCCTCAACGGCACCCTGCTTCTCCGGGTTCGCCCCGTAGAGCATGGTCGTCTCGGGATGGCTCAGCAGCTTGTCCAGGTCGAAGGTGGAGTCGGCCATGCCGGCGGGTTTCAGCAGGTTCTCCTCGATGAAGTGCGCGTAACTCATGCCGCTGACCCGCTCAATGATGCAGCCCAGCAGACCGAAGCCGTCGTTGGAGTAGCTGAACCTGGCACCCGGTTCGCCCAGGATCTTCAGCTCGGTCCGGGCGATGTGCGCCATCAGCTCCTCGTAGGTGTTGATGTCCGCAAACTGCGCCACGTCCACCGTCAGCGGGAAGCTCTTCTTGTTTGGGTCGTTCCGGAAGCTCCGCCCCATCGCCGGGAACAGCGTAGGCAGCGGGGGCAGCCCGGCCGAGTGCGTCATGAAGTGGTGAATGGTGATCTTCTTCGTGTGTTCGGGGTCAGGCGTGCGGAACTCGGGCAGGTACTTGAGGACGGGGTCGGTCACCTTCAGCTTGCCGCGCTCCTGCAACTGAAGGATGGCAACGCAGGTCATCGACTTGGTGATGGAGCCGATGCCGTGGACCGTCGTGGGCGTGCACGGGAGCCCCTCCGCCACGTTCCGGAAGCCAAAGCCTTGTGCGTAAACCGTCGCCCCATGTCTGGCCAGTCCCACCGAGAGGCCGGGGATGTTATGCCTGGCCACCAGCCCGCCGGCATACGCCTCAAACGTATAAATCCAGGACTCCTTCGGCATCAACGGCACCTCCCCGGGGTTACTGCACTTTGCTGAGGATCCGGAAGCCTGAGGAGGCCTGCACGACCGTCCCGGAGTCGTCGCGCAGGAATGTGATCGCCATCTCCTCTCCGGGCATTGCCAGTGCGAAAGTATCCGCGCCGACGCACCGCCCGGGCATCTCCTTCCCCCGCATTTCACCGACCAGCTTGCCATCCGCTGCCTTGACGATGATCTGGGCACCCTCGGTGGAGGTGTACTCGCCCATGTATTCCTCCAGGCGGTCCGGGTCGATGGCTGTCTCGATATACTCGACCCGGTTGGTCTCAAGCGGCAGCCCCATGAGGGCATTGACGCCGCCCATGGCAAGGCTGACCGCCGGACCGCCGCTCACGTTGGTCAGCGCCACGCCGGTGATTCCTTTCTCGGGTACGCAGACCACCTGAGCCGCAACCCCCTTGACGGCGCCGCCGTGCTCCACCAGCGTGGCACCATGGAACGGGGTCAGCATCAGGCCGTACCCGTAGTGCATACCCGGGGCGCACTGGATGTAAGGCCGCTTCATGGCCGCGACTGAATCCGGGGTGAGAATTCGCCCGTGCCCCACCATGCCGCCAGTTCGGTAGATCTCCATGTACCGCAGCATGTCCGGCACGGTGGAGCGCAGGAAGCCAGCCGCCTGCTGGGAAGGCGATTGCCACCAGCCCGGCTGGGCCTCGATCGCGCCTTCCTTGTCGGTATTGGGGCCGTACAGCTGGGTGGTCTCCGGATGCTTTTCCACCCGCTCCAGGTCGAAGGTGGAGTCGGCCATTCCCGCCGGCGCCAGAATATTCTCCGCTACGTAGCGCTCATAGCTGATACCGCTGACCCGCTCAATGATGGCGCCCAGCAGACCGTACCCATCGTTGCTGTAGCTGAACCGGGTGCCCGGGGCGCCCAGGGGCTCAAACTTGAAGCTTGCGATGAACTCCATCAAATCCGCGTAACTGTTGATGTCCGCAAACTGGTCCATATCCACGGACAGGCCAAAGTGCTTCCGGTTGGGATCGTTCCGGAAGGTGGAGCCCATCGCCGGGAAGAGCGAAGGAAGTGGCGGCAGCCCCGCCGAGTGCGTCATGAAGTGGTGGATGGTGATCTGGCTGGTGTATTCGGCGTGGGGCGTGCGAAACTCGGGCAGGTACTTACTGACCGCATCGGTCACCTGCAATTGCCCGCGCTCCTGCAACTGCATGATGGCAACACAGGTAAACGACTTGGTGACGGAGCCGATGCCGTGTACCGTGGTTGGGGTACAGGGCAACCCCTCCTCCGCATTCCGGAAGCCGAAGCCCTGCTCATAGACCGGCTCGCCGTTCAGTGCGAAACCGACGGATGCACCCGGGGTCTTGCGCTCTGCGACAATCTTTCCCGCGTACGCCTCATACTGGTAGACCCAGCCCGGTTTCCCCATGCTGATAACCCCCTGCCTTATTTGCGGACCGTCTTCGGGTCGAGCAGGTCGCGCAGCCCGTCCCCGAACAGGTTGAAGCCAAGTATGCAGACCGCTATGGCCAGCCCCGGCATCGTCGGCATCCACCAGGCGTTGTACAGAAACGACTGACCCTCGGCGATCATCGTCCCCCATGCCGGGGTGGGCGGCTGCGCCCCCATTCCCAGAAAGCTGAGGGCTGCCGTTGCCTGGATGGCGCCGGCCGTGCCAAGCGTAGCTACGACTACCACCGGCGAAAGGATGTTGGGCAGCACATGCCGGTACATCATCCGCCGGTCGGAAGCCCCCAGCGCCCGGGCGGCCTCCACATACTCCCGGTTCTTGACGGCGAGCACCTCGCCCCGCACCAGGCGGATGTACCCGGGCACGCCGCCCAGGCCGACAGCCAGCATCACGTTGAATTGGCCCGGGCCCAGAACCGCCACGATCGCGAGCGCCAAGAGCAGCCCCGGGAAGGCCAGGGCGACCTCCACCAGGCGCTGAACCACCATGTCCACCGCCCCGCCCATGTACCCGGAGAGCAGGCCGATGACCGTGCCCAGCCCCACCGCGAGGGAGACCGCTGCCAGGGCGGAGAGGAGTGAAATGCGCGCCCCGTAAAAGATGCGGGCCATTACGTCCCGCCCGAAGTTGTCTGTGCCGCCCCAATGCTCCGGGCCGGGTGCCTGGAGCTTGATGTCGAGGTTCATGGCGATCGGGTCGTGGCGGGAGACCACGGGTGCAAAAACCGCCATGAGCACAAAGAGCAGCACCAGGACCGTGCCGGTCCAGAACATTTTGTTGCGCCTGGAACGCCTCCAGAGGTTCTTGGCCACCGAGCGCGCGCCCTCCGGCGCCCCGGTCTCTGCTGCCAGCTGGATCACTGGTTCGGCCATCAGTACCTGATCCTTGGGTCGACCATCGCGTAGGCGACGTCGACCAGCAGATTGGCGAGCACGTAGCCGACGGCGGTCAGCAGGACCACCGCCTGAATCACCGGGTAATCACGGGTATTGAGGGAGTACACCGCAAGTTGCCCGATGCCGGCAAAGCCAAAGACGGTCTCTACAACGATGGCACCGCTGAGCAGGCCGCCCAGCTGAAGGCCAAGAATGGTGACCACGGGGATCATCACGTTCTTGAGCGCATGCCGGTAATTCACCTTCCCTTCCTGCACGCCCTTGGCCCGGGCGGTCCGGATGTAGTCGTTATTCAGTACCTCGATCATGCCCGCCCGGGTGACCCGGGCCAGGACGGCGGAGCCCGTCAGGCCCAGGGTGATAGCGGGCAGGATCACGTGGCTGAACGTCTGAGACCCGGCTACGGGGAACCAGCGCAAGTGCACGGCGAAGAGGAGGATCAGCATCATCCCGAACCAGAACTGCGGGACGGATACGCCGATAACTGCGCCCGACATGGTCAAGGTATCGAGCCAGGAGCCGCGATTCGCCGCCGCAACAACGCCCGACAGGATGCCAATGAGCGTAGCGATCAGCATTCCGAGCGCTGCAAGCTTCAGGGTACGGGGCAGCCGCTCCTGGATCATCTTGGAGACCTCCTGGCGCGTCCGATAGCTGCGTCCGAAATCCCCCTGCATGACCCGCCCCATGAAGCTGGCGTACTGGGAAAGCAGCGGCCTGTCCATCCCCATCTCATGCCGGATCTTCTGAATCTCCGACTCGGGGGGCGGCGTCATGCCGAACATGAGCCGCACCGGGTCGCCCGGCACGAGCCGCAGGATCAGGAAGACGAGGAAGCTGACCAGCACCAGGGTCGGAATGGTGGCGAAAATGCGGGTTGTGATGTAGCGCAGCACGGACGATCCCTCCATTGCAGCCGTAGACGGAGGCGGGGGCTACTCCTTGACGTAAGCTTCGTCGAAGGAAACACTGCCGTCGGGCTGGATCACAAGATC
>JAQBPS010000527.1 GCA_028287415.1 Bacillota bacterium
ATGCTGTGAAAGTCAAATGGCTGAACATCTTGATCGCCGTGGGCTTGATTGGTGCGATCGCTTATAAGCCCGTGATGTCGCTGTACAACAAGCACCAGTTCGAGTCTGCCTCCACTGCCGTCACGAAGGACGCGGTGGTGTACGGCTACGATACCTGGGCGACCGGCGCCGTGCCGTTCCTGGGCATCGACCGGGGGTATCAGCAGGATCAGCACCTGAAGATCGCCACCAAGTTCCTCACCAGCGACAAGGACCGGTTCGCCGCCCTGGGCAAGGGCGATATCCACGTGACGGAGATCTCCCTGCCTTCGCTGGCCGTAAACAGCCAGGAGATCGCCGGCGGCAAGTACCATGACAGCTACAGCGTGCTGGCGATCGCCGACTACTCCCAGGGCGGTGACGGGCTGCTCGTCGGCCCCAATGTCAAGATGGCCAGCCAGGCTGAACTCCGTGGCAAGCGCATCGGCTACATGGACGACGGCGAACCCAAGTTCCTCCTGAGCTTCCTGCTCCGCATGGTGGACCTGCGGCTCCAGGACGTGAAGGCTCAGCCGTTTACCGATGAAGCCAAGCTCCAGCAGGCATTCACCTCCGGCCAGTTGGACGCCGTGTTCTACTGGCAGCCCGGCATGGGTGACCTCGCCAAGAAGGTGCCCGGCAGCCGGCTGTTGATCTCGACCCGCGAGATGGCGCGGCTTGCCCCCACCGTACTGATCGCCAACCGGGAGTGGGCGGCCGCAAACCAGGATAAGGTCCAGCAATTCGTCAATTTCTGGATGGAGACCATCAAGCACATCGCTGTGGACCCCACGACGGCCTACAGTGAGATGGCCGACAGCATGAACAAGGTCGTCGGCCCCGACGGGAAAGTCTACGGGGACGTTAACAAGGACGACGTGAAGCGAATTTTCACCGACGAGATTCGCCTGGTGAGCTTGGACGAGAATGCCCAGACCCTGGGGCTCAACGGCGCCGTCGAGCAGCTTTCGGAGACGGCCGCATTCACGGTCGACAACTGGAACAAGATCCAGGACATGAAGCCCATGAGCCTTGACTTGAAGCCCCAGTTCATCGCCAGCATCAAGAGCGACCCCTCCTTCAAGCCCGTCACGATCGACACTGCCAAGGGCGGTACCGTCGCCGTTGATACGACGCCCAAGCCGAAGGAGTTCACCCAGCAGCAGGACGCCAGCAAACTGGATCCGCTGGCGAAGATTTCGATTCCGCCGATTGAGTTCCAGCCGGACAGCAACGCCCTCACGGACGCTGGTCTGAAGGTGATCAACGAGCGCGTGGTCCCCCTCCTCAAGCAGTTCCCCAACCTCTATATCCTGATCGACGGACACACCGACGTGCAGATGCCCGGCGATGACGCCGCCTACCTGATGAAGCTCTCGCAGGGCCGGGCAGACGGTGTGAAGGCGATGCTGATCAGGGCCGGATTCTCGCCGAATCAGATCCTCGCGGTCGGTCACGGCGGCACGCAGCCGGTCAACAAGCAGCCCAAGACGGATGCGGAGAAGCAGGCCAACCGCCGCACTGAGTTCACGCTTCTCACCGACACAAAACACTAAGTATAGGGGGCAACAGCCTTGTCATTGAGCCCAAAGGCCCTCCTGGCAGCGGTGACAGACTGGCGCTCTCTGGGGGTGGTGGTCGCCACTACGGCGGCCACCATCTACCTCGGGAACCCCTTTGTGCCGCTGTTAGGCGTTGGGATTCTCGTCTCTGTCGTCAACGGAATCACGCGGTCGCCCGCCTTTCAAGCTGGCCTCCGGCAAGATGAGACACTTGCGGAGATTCGGCAGCGGGTCGCAGTCATCGGCCAGTTGGCCGGCACGAATCTCACGCGGCCAACCGCGAAGCTGGCCCAGGAAGCCGGACGCCTCGCAGCTGAATTCCTCAAGGCGCCGGAGATGGATACCCCCCGTCAGGTACTGGTCGGCCAGGCGCTCAAACTGGCCGAGTTGTATCTGAAGATCGCCCAGGCGCAGGCGAAAATGGCGGACAGCGTCCACGCCGATAACGAGCAGGCTGCCGAGCTGGCGAGACGGATCGGCCAGCGTGAGAAGCAACTCCAGGCCGAACACGACCCGGGCCGGCACCGGGAGTTGGAGCGGGCTGTGGGCCTGGACCATGATTCATTAAGCCGCATGAAGGCCCGTCTCGATGCACAGGAAGACCGGAACTACAAGCTCCAGTCGCTGGAGAGCGCCTTTACTGCCGCCTGCCAGCAGTTCTACAGTCCCGAAGTCACCATTGGCGACGACACGATCGATCTGAGCCTGATGGAGGCCGAGGCGCTTTATGATGCGCTGGCTGAGTTCCACACGCCCCGTAAATTGCGGCAGTAGAGGAAGGATGCGCCCATGAACCTGTTTAAGAAGGCGGCCGGCCTGTTCGTGACGCTCCCCGAAGAGAGACCGGCTTCCGCCGCGCCGGCTGCCGAAGGGCCGGCCGCCGATCCCGATCCCGCCCCCGCCCAGGTCGATGTGCCCGCCGATCTGGCCGCTGACGCCGATTACATCCAGGTGCAGAAGGCCATGGGGCTGCTCGCCAAGGGCGTACCGCCGCAGGCCGTGCTGATGACCATGGAGACCTTCGGCATGAACCCGGCGGCCCTACTCGAGGCGTTCGACCGTACGGAGAGCGTTCTGCGGGCCCAGATCGAGCAGGAGGGCCAGGCCCTTGAGGCTCGCAAAGCCCGGAATGAGATGATCATGGGCAAACTCCGGGATGCCATGAATGCCGAGACGGAGGACTGCCAGACGGCTCTGGCCGGCCACACGCAGGCGATCCAGTCCGCTCAGCAGCGGCTGGAGGAGATCAAGCGATCTGGTGCGATTTTTGAAGGCCCCCAGGCGGCGAAACCGTGAAGCTGAGCGCGCAAAGGCCCCGGTCGATCGTCATCCTGACGCTGGCCACCGTGATCTACGGCATCGGTCTGCTGCCCTGGTTCATGATGCTGGTTGCCTCGCCGATGCTCTACGACAGCGGTGCCAGTGCCGCGGCGAATCTGATGATGGCCGGCATCCTGGGCTGGCCGGTCGCCCTGGCGGTCAGCCTGATCGTGGGCTGGTGGAAGCGGAACTACCGGGGAGCTGTCATTGGCTCCCTCGGGCCGATTGGGTTCGCTGTAGTGATCGCGCTGTTGATCCAGATCGCCAACCCCGGTTTCTTCAACTTGCGCGGTCTCCTGCCCGACGCCAAAGCCCTGAAGCCGGCGGATCAGCAGTTGGCGGGCCTCTCCCTGGCGGCGGATGAAGATGCGGTTCTGCAATGGCTGGATCAACCGCCCGCCGCCCATACCCCGGACCTCCGCGCCCTCTCGCCGCAAGAGGCTGTCGCTGCGGCTCGTCAGCAGACGGATGTCGCCTGGCAGTACCCGGCCCGAGGCATTACCGTGGTGCTGACCAAGGGCAAGGTGCACGAGATCGCGGCCAGCGCACCGTGGACGGGGACAACGCCTCGGGGCCTCAGCCTTGGGGCTGACATGGCCCGTGGGCTGGCACTCTACGGTGATCGGCATGACACCAGCTCGAGCTATGACGCCGCGGGCAAGCATGATACATACTGGTACACGGGACAGGGCTTCGGCTTCGGGGTAACAGGCAGGCCGGATGGCAAGGTCGCGACGGTGACGGTGCGAACCCAGGATTACTAGACCCATCGAGCGATTGGTCGCAGCACTGGCGTCAGGCGCAGCAGCGGCAGTA
>JAQBPS010000536.1 GCA_028287415.1 Bacillota bacterium
CTTCTTCCCGGCCTTCTCGATACTCTGGAGCATGTTATGCGCCGCCTCGAGAATGCCCTCCGACAGCGTCGGGTGGTAATGCGGCGTCAGTGCCACGTCGTCCACCAAGGCGCCCATCTCGAGGGCCAGAGTGATCTCGCCGATCAGCTCCGAGACCTCCGGGCCGCACATCTGCGCACCCAGCAGGACCCGGCTGTTCTTGTCGGCCACCAGCTTGACCATGCCATCAGACTCGCCCATGGTCAAAGCCCGGCCAATCGCCGCAAACATGTGCTTGCTGACGACCGGGTCATAGCCCTGCTCCTTCGCCTGGGCCTCCGTCAGGCCAACCGTGGCGATCTCCGGGTCCGTGAAGACCACTGCGGGCACCGTCTGCCAGTCCGCATGGCTGGGCAGCCCCGCGATCGCCTCGGCAGCCACACGCCCCTCAGCGCTGGCCTTGTGCGCCAGCATCACCCGGCTGGACACGTCGCCAATCGCGAAGATGTGCTTCTGGTTCGTCCGCTGCTGATCATCAACGGTGATGAAGCCCTGGTCATCCGCCGTGACCCCGGCCTTGTCCAGCGCGAGTCCATCAATGTTGGGGCGCCGCCCGATGGAGACCAGCACCTTGTCCGCCTCAAGCTCGCGGACGTTGCCGTCGGCCTCCGCCACCTTCACCTTGCCGTTCTGTAGACCACCGGAGGCCTTCGCGTTCAGCAGCACCTCAACGCCCAGGCGGCGGAGCTTGCGCATCAGCACGTTGACCAGCTCGGGGTCGGTGCCCGGCAGCAGCTGATCCATCGCCTCGACGACCGTCACCTTGGAACCGAGCTTGGCGTACGCCTGGCCCAGCTCGACGCCGATGACACCGCCGCCCACCACCACGAGGTTCTTCGGGATCTGCGTGAACGCCAGGGCGCCGGTAGAGTCCACCACATCTTTATCGTCGATGGGGAAGAACTTCGGGTTGACGGAGACCGAGCCCGTGGCGATGATCGCGTACTTGAAGCCGTAGATGGCCGCCTGGCCGCCCTCAATGTCGATCTGCACGGTGTTGGCGTCCTGAAAGTGGGCCTTGCCCTTGACGACCTCGACATCAGCCGCCTTCATCAGCGCGCCGACCCCGCTGGTCAGCCGCTTCACAACCTTGTTCTGCTTCCACGCCTGGGTCTTCGCAAAGTCAACCTCGAGGGTGCCGTTCACCGTGATCCCCCGGTCCTCCGACTCCTTCACCCGCTGCAGCAGGTCGCCAACATTGATCAGCGCCTTGGACGGAATGCAGCCGACATTCAGGCAGGTGCCACCCAGCTCCATCTGCTCCACCAGCGTCACGGTCAGGCCCAGTTCGCTCGCCCGCTGGGCGGCCACGTAGCCGCCCGGGCCGGCGCCGATGATGATCACGTCGGTACCGATCTTTGCAGAACCCATTACCATGGTAGTTTACGCCTCCAACATGAGCAGGGTCGGGTCGCCGAGCAACTCCACCACCCGGGCGATAAAACGGGTCGCCAACGCCCCGTCAACGACACGATGGTCGAAGGAGAGCGAGAGGTAGCACATGCTGCGGATGACGATCTCGCCGTCCCGCACCACGGGCCGCTCCTGGGTCTTGCCAACGCCGAGGATCGCCACCTCGGGGTGGTTGATCACCGGGGTGAAGAACAGGCCGCCGACGGAGCCCATGTTCGAGACGGTGAAGGTCGAGCCCTTCATCTCGTCGGGGGCCAGCTTGCCCTCGCGCCCGCGCCCGATCTGCTCCTGCATCTCCTTGGCGATGGTCAGGACCGACTTCCTGTCCACATCCTTGATGACGGGGACGAGCAGGCCGGCGTCCACGTCGAGGGCATAGCCCATGTGGTAGTACTTCTTGAGCACGATCTCCTGCTTCGCATCGTCAACCGATGCGTTCAGGTATGGGAACTCCTTCAGGGCCGCCGTAAGGGCCTTAAAGATGAACGGCATGAAGGAGAGCTTGATGTCGCGCTTGGCGGCCATCGGCTTGGCCTTGGCCCGGAGGGCGATCAGCTCTGTCATGTCGACCTCTTCGGTGATGGTGACGTGGGCCGCCGTGTGCTTGGAGAGCACCATGCGCTCGGCGATCACCTTGCGGATGCCCTTGAGGGGGATCCGCTCCTCGACCGCGCCGGCGGGGGAGACGTACGGCGCCGGGGTCGGGGCAGCGGCACCGCCAGCCGCATTACCTTGTTCAGCCTGTTCAGCCTGAGCGGCAGCCTGGCCACCGTTGGCGAACTGCTTCAGATCCTCAGCGGTCACCCGGCCGGCAGGGCCGGAACCGTGCACCTGGTTGATGTCAATGTTCAGCTCACGGGCGAGCTTGCGGGTCGCCGGTGCGGCCAAGGCCCGTCCACCCTGAGCGGAAGCGTGGGCGGGGCTGGGGGCAGCAGCCGCCGATGTAGCAGCTTCGCTGGCAGCGGCAGGCGCAGTCGCGGCCTGGGCGGGCGCCGTCGCGGCGGGCGCAGCCTGGGCCGGCCGCTCAGCCTGCTTGGCCGGCGCCTGCGACTCGGTCACCTTGTCCGGATTGTCCTTCTGCTTCTGGGTATCCGTCGCTGTGGCGCCCTTGCCATCATCAAAAATCACGACGACGCTGCCCACGTGCAGCGTGTCGCCGACTTTGCCAAGCAGCTGGACTACCTTGCCCTGTACCGGCGAGGGGATCTCGACGGAGGCCTTGTCGGTCTGAACCTCAAGCAGCGGCTGGTCCTCACGGACCATGTCGCCTTCCTTCACCAGCCATTGGAGCAGCTCGGCCTCATGCAGACCTTCCCCGATGTCGGGCAGCTTGAATTCAATTGCCATGATAGGTCTCGGTCCTCCTGTCCCGTGTGAAGAAAGCCATGGGGGCGGGTTCGCCGCCCACCATGGCCTCTCCGTTTTCGTCAATTAGTAAGTTTTGACGCTCTCGATCGCCTCGAGGACACGGCCTGCGTCTGGCAGGAAGAAGTCCTCGCTCAGCAGGTAGGGCATGGGCACGTCGAAGCCGGTCACGCGGGCGACCGGGGCCTCAAGATACTCCAGGGCGTGGTCGTTGATCAGGGCGACCAGTTCGCTGTGGAAGCCGCCCGTGCGCGGCGCTTCGCTCACTACGACAGCCCGCCGGGTCTTCTTGACAGAGGCGATGATCGTGTCCAGGTCGAGCGGGTTGAGGCTACGCAGGTCGACCACCTCGGCCTGCCAGCCATGCTCGGCAGCGGCCTTCTCGGCGGCCTCCAGGGCAGTGTGCACGTGAACGCCGTACGTGAGAATGGTCACGTCCGTGCCCTCACGGGCGATGGCCGCCTTGCCCAACTCGACCGTGTAGTACCCTTCCGGCACCTCGGCACGGAAGGAGCGGTAGAGCCGCTTCGGCTCCATGAAGAGCACCGGGTCGGGATCCTCGATCGCCGCCAGCAGGAGGCCCTTGGCGTCATAAGGATTCGACGGCGCAACGATCTTGAGGCCGGGGTTGTTTACATACCAGTTCTCGATCGACTCGGAGTGGTGCTCGAGCGCCTTGATGCCGCCCCAGGACGGGATGCGCAGCACCATCGGTACGTGCCAGCGGCCGCGGCTCCGGTTGCGGATGCGGGCGATCTGGTTGACCAGGTGCTCATGGGCCGGGGCGAGGAAGCCGTCGAACTGGATCTCGACAACGGGCTTGAGGCCATAGATGGCCATGCCCATCGCCGCACCGACAAACCCGGACTCCGCGAGCGGCACATCGATCGCGCGGTCGGCGCCGAACTCGGCATGAATGCCCTCGGTGGCACGGAAAACGCCGCCGTTGATGCCCACGTCCTCACCCATGATCAGCACGTTGGGATCGCGGCGCATGGCGACCTTCAGGCCATCGTTAATCGCTTGGATCAATGTCAGCTTAGCCATGAGTTTTGGCCTCCCCCTGACTCTTCTTGGCGAGATACGCCTTCAGGTACTCCCGCTGGCGCTCGAGTTCCGGCGTGGGCTTCTCGTAGAGGTAGTCGAACATGGCGTCAACGCTCGGCCGCGGCTCAGCTTCCGCCGCCTCAACAGCCGCGTTGACCGTCTCCTTGGCCCAGTCGTAGACGGCCTGCTCGTCGGCGTCGCTCCAGATGCCCTTGCTGACGAGGTACTTGCGCAGCCGCTCGATCGGGTCCTTCGCCTGCCACTCTTCAAGCTCTTCCTGGGTCCGGTACTTCTTCGGATCATCCGGCGTGGTGTGCGGGCCATAGCGGAAGGTGAGCGCCTCCACGAGCGTCGGGCCGCCACCGCTGCGGGCGCGGTCCACGGCCTCCTTCATCACCTGGAGCACCGCCAGGACGTCCTGGCCGTCGACCCGCACGCCGGGGATATCATAAGCCAGGGAGCGCTGTGCGATCGTCTTGGTCTTGAACTGCTTGGCATTAGGCGTGGAGATCGCATACCGGTTGTTCTGGATGAAGAAGACCGTGGCGGTGTTGTAAACCGCCGCGAAATTCAGCGCCTCGTGGAAGTCACCGGGCGAGGTGCCGCCGTCGCCGGCATAGCCGACCGTGACGGTATCTTCCTTCTTGATCTTGGCGGCCCAGGCGGCGCCGACGGCGTGCACGAGCTGGGTCGCAATGGGGATCGAGATCGGGAAGGCGTTGACGCCCTCGGGGGCCTTGCTGCCCTGCTCGTCGCCCATGTAATAACGCATGATGTTTTTGGTGGGTACGCCCAACACCTGCATGGCGCCGTGGTCACGGTAGGTCGGGAAAATCCAATCCTTGCCCTTGGCCAGCCAGTAGGCCGAGCCGACCTGGCACGCCTCCTGGCCGCCGAACGGGGCAAAGGTGCCCATCCGGCCCTGCCGGGACAGGTTCAGACTGCGCTGGTCGAACACGCGCAGATAAACCATCCAGCGATAGACATCTTTCAACTGGTCAGGCGTGAGGTCGGGCTCAGGGCCGACAAGCGTTCCATCGGGACTGAGGACCCGTCTCACTTCAAACAGCTGCTCCATATCCAACGCGTTTGCTTGCGTAGTTGACACGGACAATGACCCCCTTTGGGAGATTGATGAGGAAGCGACAGCGAACAGTCGCAACCACTTCGTTCGAGTACCAGGATGCTACCTGTATAGTACTGTGTGCCTTCCTATTGTAATTCGCCGCCGTTTTATGGTCAATAGTATGACTCCGTTGCATTTCGCCGGAAATCTGTTGACGAAATGGCAAGTGTCTCATATAATAATTTGCCATTCATGTGGTATCTAAACGGCGGCGGCAAAAAAAAGTGTGGAGACACCCTTCGACATAAATCGACTAGGATTGACAAATTGAAGCGATAGGTTAATAATTGCTATATTAGGAGTTTCGTTAGCGAAGGGGGGCGCGAAAAGGTGGAGCAGGACAAGCGAATCTATGAGTTGCAGGCCCGCCTCTGTCAGGTTCTTGCCAGTCCGAAGCGCTTGGAGATCCTGTACACCTTAAAGGGTGGCGAGTTGACGGCCGGCGATCTGGCCCGCGCAGTAGATGTAACGATGCCGAACCTGTCGCAGCACCTTTCCCTGATGAAGCAGCACGGGCTGGTGGAGTCCCGGAAAGAAGGGCTGAACATGTACTACAGCGTGGCCTCCGACCATATCCTCGAGGTCTGTCGTTCGGTGCGGCTGGTACTGGCGGAGCAACTCTCCCGGCAATCCCTCCTGCTTGAGCAGGTATCTCCCAGGGAGTAGCGGCCAAGCCTGGAAATAAGGCCTGCCCCCCAGCGTTGCATGCGCTTGGGGGCAGGCTTTTGCATGCACAGTTGAAGCACGGCGGGAGTGGGACCTCTTTTATTGACGCGGATTTGCGGATTACGCAGATTTCCGGCACCCCGGTGCTGATTAGTTGGGGAACCATGTGAAGGTCGGGACTGGGGTGTTTAGATATATTTATTAAGACACGCAGATTGATACAAATGAAAATATATATTGAAGACATGATAGCCTGGTCATCCGCGTCTCTTTTAAAATCCGCGTGATCAGCAAATCCGCGTCAATATAATGTCCGGTAAACCCGACTCCCACACGGCGCATAGCCATTCTTAACACCTATTCGTCCCCCGCGAGAGCCAAGGCGTCGGTCACTCAGTTGGAAATGGCTGCATCGCCCTTCCCGCCGGGGGCTGGACGTGCAATAATGAAATAGTGCTCTGAACGCGTTTTTACCGGACTGCACTTTCAAGGGAGGCCTTAGATTGTTGACGGCCGCATTCATCAATCCGATTGCAATTCACCTGGGCCCGATCAGCGTCCGCTGGTACGGCCTGATATTCGTCACCGGCATTATCGCCGCCATCTGGACGGCCATGCGGGCTGCGGCTCACCGGGGCCTGGACCCGGAGTTTATCCCCGACATCGGCATGGTCCTCGTGCCGTCAGGCATCCTCGGCGCCCGCCTGTACGAAGTCTTCGTGCTCCAGTGGCCCTACTACAGCCAGCACCCCGGCGAGATTCTCGCGATCTGGCAGGGCGGACTGGCGATCCACGGCGGCGTGATTCTGGCCGTGCTTTGCGGCGGCCTGTACGTACGGTATCGCAAGCAGCCCTTCTGGCTGTGGGCAGACATGATCGCTCCCGGCCTGATCCTGGCCCAGGCCATCGGCCGGTGGGGCAACTTCTTTAACCAGGAAGCCTACGGCAGCGCGGCCCCCACATGGCTAGTCAATCTGATGCCCGCGATCCTCAGAGAAGGCATGACCATTGGCGGGACCGTCATGCACCCGACGTTTCTGTACGAGAGCGTCTGGAACTTCATCTCCGCCGGCATCCTGTATCGGTACGTGCTCCGCAAGGCACCCGCCGGCGCTGTCTTCAGCATGTACCTGATCCTGTACAACATCGGCCGGCTGGTGATCGAGTCGATCCGTGAGGACAGCTCCTTTATCTTCGGCCACATGCGCGTGGCCCAGCTGATGGCGGCGCTCCAGATCGTCGTCGGTATCGGACTCCTCATCTACCACCAGCAGCGGGTGAAAAAGGCCCCGGCGACCATGTAAACCACCCCCACAGACCGCCCTGCGTGCCTCAGACGCCAGGGCGGTTTCGTTTTTCGCAAACCCCTCCGGTCATGGTACACTGGATACGACAGCACGGCCCCAAACGGAGGATGGAAATAGCGATGAACCGCTGGCTGATTGCCCTGTGCATCGTGGCCGTCGCCACCGTAGTCGACGGGTACGCCTGGCGCTGGAAGGACGACAATAAGCGCAAGTGGCTCAGGATCCCCGCATGGTTCCTGGTGCTGGGCGCAATTGTGGCCCTGATCTGGGCGGGTTGATCTATGCTTGAACATGATCGCTATAAATTGCTGTTGGAAGCGGACGGGACCGACCGTTTCCAGCGGCTGGGCGCCATTCTCGCAGCGGTGGCGCAGCACGGCTCGCTCAACCGGGCGACAGCGGCCCTGGGCATGTCGTACCGGCAGGCCTGGGGGCTGCTCCGGAAGGCGGAGGAACGGCTGGGTCTGCCACTGCTCACGCGCAGGGTCGGTGGGGCGGAGGGCGGCGGGGCGGAGTTAACGGAGGCCGCACGGGACCTGCTCGTGCGGTACCAGCGGCTTCAGCACGAGGTGGCGCAGATTCTCGCCACCCCGGCACCCGACCCTGGCCGCCCCATCCTGATTGCGAGCACCATCGGTCCCGTAGAGGTCGGCCTCATGGACCTACTTGAGGCCGCATTTCACCGCGCCACCGGGCTGTGGGTCCGACACATCGCCGCGGGCTCGGGCCAGGCCCTGGCCATCGCCCGGGAGGGCCGGGTAGACGTCGTCCTGGCGCACGCCCCTGCTGACGAAGAGCGGTTCATGCAGGAGGGCTGGGGCGCCCGGCGCTGCCCGCTCATGGCGAATCGGTTCCTGATCTGCGGTCCCGCCAATGACGCTGCGGGGGTGGGTGCAGCCGCATCTGCCGCGGATGCGTTTCTGCGGATCGCAACCGTGGGCGCCCCCTTCCTCTCCCGCGGGGACCAGTCCGGCACCCACCAGAAGGAACTGGCCTTGTGGGCGTCTGCGGGCGTTGTGCCAGGCGGAGCCTGGTACCGGCGTTACGAGCGTGGCGCTCAGGGCAGCGGGGTTACGCTGCAGGAAGCCGCACGGGCCGGCGCATACATGCTCGTCGACTGGGCGACCTACGCAGCGGCAGCGCCGGCGGTCCGGGGGGCACTGCCTTTGTTGCTGGAGCGGGACGAGGCCCTCGTCAACCCCTTCAGCCTGATCGCCCTGAATCCGCAGCGCTTACCGCAGGTCAACCACGCGGGGGCCGAGCGGTTCATCGATTGGGCCACCGGTCCGGACGGGCAGGCGATCATCGCAGCGACCGGGCATTTCGCCCCTGTCAATAAATGAAAGCTCGGCGGTGCAGGTAAGCAACATCGTTATGCCGAAACGAGCATAACGATGAGCGGTAGATGATGATGTTCACCATCTGCCACCCGCGACATATCTGTCCCCGAGGAGGAACCTTGCGATGCGTTTCAAGAGCATGCTGATTGCGTGCGCCCTGCCCCTGATCCTGACCGCCTGTACGACGGCCCAGCCGTCCACACCGACCACCCCTGCCACGCCGTCGACGACGGCCCAGCAGCCCGCCCCGCCGACCCCGGCCAACCCCCAACTCATTCTCGCCACCACCACCAGCACCCAGGACAGCGGGCTGCTTGATGTGATCATCCCCGAGTTCGAGAAGCAGACCAAGTACCACGTCAAGGTCGTCGCCGTCGGCACCGGCCAGGCGTTGGCCATGGGTGAGAAGGGCGAGGCCGACGCGCTGCTCGTCCATGCCCCCGCCTCGGAACAGAAGCTCGTCGACAGCGGCGTGGCGATCAACTACCACCAGGTCATGCACAACGACTTCGTGATTGTCGGGCCCGCTGCGGACCCCGCCGGCATCAAGGGCACAAAGTCTGCCCTGGCGGCGTTCAAGCAGATTGCGGCCAAGCAGGCCCCGTTCGTCTCCCGGGGTGACGACTCCGGCACGAATAAAATGGAGCTGGATCTCTGGTCGAAGGCTGCGGTGAAGCCCGCCGGCGCCTGGTACATCCAGTCCGGCACCGGCATGGGCAAGACC
>JAQBPS010000540.1 GCA_028287415.1 Bacillota bacterium
AGAATGATACGGTCGTCTATAATGCGACCAAGGGAAAGACTGAGAAGTTAAGCCATATGTTCATCCCCAGGGGCAAGGGCCAGGAGCAGGTGTCGGAGGCGGGCCCGGGCGATATTGTGGCCGTGGCGAAGCTGGCGGTCACCGGCACCAATGACACCCTTTGCGATGAGTCGCGCCAGATCAGCCTGGAGCCCGTCGTCTTCCCGCAACCGGTCTATGAGGTAGCCGTCCACCCGAAGGCCAAGGGCGACGAGGAGAAGATCGGCATGGGCCTGCACCGGCTGGCCGAAGAAGATCTGACCTTCAGCGTGCATCGCGACCCTTTCACCGCCGAAACGATTATCGTCGGCCTGGGCGATACGCATGTGGACGTGATGATCGACCGGCTGAAGCGGAAGTTTGGTGTGGAGTCCACCCTATCTGAGCCAAAGGTGGCTTACAAGGAGACGGTTCGCGGCAAAGCGGAGGCCGAGTACAAGCACAAGAAGCAGTCCGGAGGCCGCGGCCAGTACGGTCACTGCAAGATCGAGGTCGAGCCGCTCTTCGAAGGCGATTATGAATTCGTGGACCGGATTTTCGGCGGCGCGATTCCGATCAACTACCGCCCCGCAGTTGACAAGGGTGTTCAGGAGGCGATGGCCGAGGGGGTGCTGGCGGGTTTCCCCGTGCAGGGGATCCGCTGTACGCTGCTGTTCGGTTCCGCGCATGATGTCGATTCATCGGAAATGGCCTTCAAGATCGCCGCCCGTAATGCGTTCCGCACCGCCTTTATGAATGCACGGCCGGCTCTGCTGGAGCCCGTGATGAAGGTGGAGGTCCGGGTGCCCGACGCGTACATGGGCGACATCATGGGCGACCTGAATAAGAAGCGCGGCCGGATTGCCGGCATGGAACCCTCAGGCGACGGCTATCAGGTGGTCAAAGCCTCGGTACCGCTGGCAGAGATGCGTCGCTACGCCATCGACGTTCGCTCAATGACGCAGGGTCGGGGCGAGTTTGCGTTTGCGTTTGATCGTTATGAGGAGGTTCCGCCGGCGGTGGCGAAGCCCATCATTGATGCGGCGGCGCATAGCCATCTGGCGGAGGCTGAGTAGCGAGCCAGATATGTGAAGGACAGAAGCCCCCGTGACGGCCATGACGCACGGGGGCTCAACGCGCCGCCGCCCCTTTCACTTGGGTTCAGGCCGCACATGGGGTATGATAGCAAGGGACACTACCAAGGAGGACCTTGCTAATGGCACAGATTGTGGTTGTACAGTTGGCCCGGGGGCGCCAGGAGCGCGTTGTGGAAGGGCATCCCTGGGTGTTCAAGGGTGAGATTGATAAGGTGCGCGGGGAATATGCGCCCGGCGATATTGTGACCGTAGTCGATCACCGGGGCGTTTTTCTCGGCAAGGGGTACATAAACCCGAAGTCGCAAATTATGGTCCGGTTGCTGACGCACCATGACGAGGCGATCGACCGGGAGTTCTTCCGGCGCCGGCTTCAGAAGGCCTGGGCGCACCGGCAGCGGCTCCTCCCGGACACGGGCGCCTGCCGGGTTGTGTTCGGCGAGGCCGACTTCCTGCCTGGGCTGATCGTGGACAAGTTCGGTGATATTCTCGTCGTGCAGTGCCTGGCACTTGGCATTGACCGCTGGCTGAAGGATATCGTAGAGATCCTGGACGAGATGCTCCAGCCCCGGGGTATCTATGAGCGCAACGATGTACCGGTGCGGGAACTGGAGGGCCTGGAGCAGCGCAAGGGCTTCCTCCGCGGCGAATTCGATCCGCAGCTGATCATTGAGGAGAACGGCCTGAAGATCAACGTCGATGTGGCGAACGGTCAGAAGACCGGGTACTTCCTCGACCAGCGGGAGAACCGGCGGGCGGTCCGCCCCTATTCGAAGGGCGCCCGGGTGCTGGACTGCTTCAGCAACGTGGGCGGCTTCGCCCTGAACGCTGCAGCGGCCGGCGCCAGTGAAGTGATTGCGGTTGATGCCTCAGCATCGGCCCTGGCGGGGGTGAGGGAGAACGCCCAGCTGAACGGCCTGGCGGACCGCATCGAGACCCGAGAGGGCAACGCCTTCGACATTCTCCGCCAGATGGAGTCAGCCAACGAGGAGTTCAACTTGATCGTCCTGGATCCCCCGGCCTTCGCCAAGAATAAGGGCAGCCTGGAGGGCGCCGTGCGCGGCTACAAGGAGATCAACCTGCGCGCCCTTCGCATGATCCCCGAGGGCGGTTTCCTGGTCACCTGCTCCTGCTCGTACCACATGAAGCCGGACCTGTTCAAGGCGGTGGTCGCCGATGCGGCCCTGGACGCCCACCGCAGGCTGCGCCTGGTCGAGGAGCGGGCCCAGGGCGTGGATCACCCGATCGTCGTGGGCTACGACGAGAGCCATTACCTCAAGTGCCTGATCTATGAGGTGATCTAGACCGGCGGGGTTGAGAATTTTTATAGCCGCAGATTGCGCGGATTACGCAGATTCGGGCATATGAAATATATTATTTGCTCCTGCCTTTGGATCGGAATCAGCGTAATCAGCGAAATCTGCGGCAAAATAAATGTCCGGAAAAGGCAGCACCTGCTCACGCAGGCCGCTGCCGTTTTTTCTTAACGTCCAACGTACCTCGCTAAGGTCAAAAAACGTCAGAAGCATGAAAGAGAGCGTCTCCAAGTGCGATTTTAGCCTCTTTCGGCCAATAATAAGCCGCGATGCCGTTTGCTCAACCTATGGGCATTGGCTAAAGTGAATCCAGAAGGTCAAACATCATCAGGGAAGGGGGGAGGATCGTATGGCCAACCTTGCCGACGACATTGAGCAGCTGCTCAAGCACATGATCGGCTCCGGTGGCGTCATCGAAATTCAGCGGGCCACCGTGGCCGCCCATTTCGGATGCGCACCGTCGCAGATCAACTACGTTCTGACGACACGCTTCACCTCGGAGCGCGGCTACCTCGTCGAGAGCAGGCGGGGCGGCGGCGGGTACATCCGTATCACTCGCCTCAACCTGGCAGACGGTACTGCCCTTCACGCCCTGGTCCATGAGCAGATTGGATGCCAG
>JAQBPS010000544.1 GCA_028287415.1 Bacillota bacterium
ATCCGGTGGGACCAGGCGCCGGCGATGGGCGGCAACCCGGACCTGCTGAAGGAGCAGGTGGAGCGGGTGCGGGTGGGGTTCAGGGCGGCGGATGGCGCTGTGGCGGGTGGCTCGCTGGCGGGTGGCGCTGTGGCGAGTGGCTCGCTGGCTGGTGGCGCTGTGGCGAGCGGTTCGCTGGCGGATGGTTCGCTGGCGGCGCGGCTGGCGCAGTAGGCGGCTTGGCTGCTGGTGTTGCCCGTCACCTCGCCCCCGGCGCCCCAGGGAGGAATCGTCCATTTTCTTCAGTTTCGGGACCAGGCAACGCTGATAAAACTGGACGATTGTGTCCGAAATGGGGCGTACTGGGAATATCTGGTATGCTGTAACAGCCAAAGATGCACTGATTGCCCCTGTTTTTCCTGTTTTGCGGCTCACACCGTGGCTCCGACAGGTGAATCGTCCAATTTCATCACTCTCGGGGCAATGCCGCGATGATGAAACTGGACGATTCTCGCGAATAGGCCCGGCTGCCCCACGGCGATCAGTAGCACGACGCTCACAACGAGTCCGACTGCGAGCGTTAACAAACCGCGCCGTGACAAGAGCGGGAAGTCCGTCTCCGACATGGCTCCGCCCGTCCCGCCGGCAGCAGTGGCGATCACCAGAAAAGCGGCCGGCTCAAATCCGCGGGCCGCGAGGCTCATCACAACCAGGCCCGACAGGCTGCCCAGACCGATGGCCATCAGGCCGCGATAGCGCTCCCAAGGCTGCATGAAGCGGCTGACGAGGAAGCCCAGCAACGCCGCCAGGAGGGCGGCTGGGAATATATACATGGATGCGTATGGGACAACCACCAGCGGCAACCAGAGGATCTCTAGCCCGGACGGGAGCCCCGAGTTCCACAGGATGATGCCCGATAAGGAGAGCCCCGAAACCACCAGTGCAGCCATGAACCATCGGCCGATCGCAACCATTGGATCGCCCTTTCATATTTCGTACTTATCGCAAGGTTATCACATTAATCATGTGCGCCGATACTACCCCCACCGCCAGCAGCAAGCACAGCCTGCGCCCGCATAAAGCCCCCCGGTTTGTGCCAACGCTAGCGCATGCGAACTACCGGAGCATTGCGGTGCGCTCACGGCGGAGCCTGCCGTGAGTTGCGTCGCGACTTATGCACTGGTGCTGGTGGGAGGTGTCCCATGACTCTGCATCTGACTACGCCCCAGTACATCTATTTGGGCGCCGTGGCCTGCTACCTGCTGTTCTTCTGTCTCTTCCTCCGACTGTTCTGGTGGAAGCGCTTTGCCGACCGCAACTTCTGGCGGCGGCGGCCGGCGCTTTCCACCGAAGGCATCGAGGGGCGCGCCCGGCATATGGGCATGACGCTGCCACGCTTTGCGATCGTCGTCCCCGCACACAGCGAAGCCGACGTGATCGAGCGGACCGTCGAGCACATGGCATCGCTGCATTACCCATCTGACCGGTATCAGGTCCTCGTCGTCACCGACGAGAAGGAGGCGGTCCGCGCCGAGCGCCGCCGCGGAATAGCCGTGCCGATCGCCGCTTCCGCCATTCGGGAGGGCACCCCCGAGATGGTCAGGCTCGGCGCCGCATCCGAGGCCGGCGGGCTCGTGCTGGGCCTGCTCAGCTCGCTCGCCCTCGAGGGCTTTGCGGAGGTGCGCAAGCGCCTCGGCTGGTCCGAGGGTGTCCAACTGCTGCAGCAGGTGCCCGCCGTCCTTCTCCGCCCCCTGATCTGGGAGGCCGCTGACCGCCTGCTCCAAAGGAATGGCAAGGGCGTCGCAGCGCCCATGCTGCGGCTGCTCAGGCTGCGCATTCCGGGCGCGTCCGAGGACGAGGTGCAAAGCGCCTACGCCGCACTGCTCTCCCTGGCCATTCCATCGGCGGTCGCCTACCACTGCCTGCGCGGCGGCGATGGCCGGACGCTCGGGCGCCGCCTCGCGCGGCTGGCGGCCCAGGCGCACCACACCCTGACCCGGGAGATCATCCAGTCGATGTGCGACGCCCTGGCCGTCGGCCTGGTCCAGCGCCTCGACGCGGCCGGCAAAGATGAGCGGCTCACGGAGCGCCTGGCGGCAACTTACCGGGAGATCTACCCGACGACGCAGGACATCATGGAACGCAAACTCCGTGAGATGGCCACCCGCCAGGCTGTACCGCAGCTGAAGCACCTGATCGTGCCCCGCGACTTCGACGGCGAGATGGGGGGCAGTTGCCTCGGCGTGGACGTGCCCTCAACCAAGGGTCGGGCGCTGAACTGGGTGCTGACGCACCTGGAGGGCCGGGTCGACTGGTGCGGCTTTTACGATGCGGAGAGCCGGCCGCATCGCCAGTCGATGCTCTACGTGGCTCATCGCCTGATGGAGGCGGGTGCGAAGGGCGAGGCGCCGCCGCGCATTTTCCAGGGGCCGGTCTTCCAGGTCCGCAACTGGTACGAGATGGGGGCGTTCTGCAAGATCGCCTCGCTCTACCAGGCGATCGCACATGACTGGTACCTGCCGGCACTCTTCCGGCGGCTGCCGTTCGTCGGCGGTACGAACCTGTATATCGAGGCGGCGCTGCTCAAGTCGGTCGGCGGTTACGACTACACATCCCTGACGGAGGACCTCGAGCTCGGCACGCGGGCCTACCTGAAGGCGGGGGCGTGGCCGGAGTACCTCCCCTATCCTTCAAGCGAACAGACCCCGCCCACGTTTGCGGGCTTCTACCGGCAGCGGCTGCGCTGGGCGACCGGCCATCTTCAGGTGATGAAGAAGGTCAAGGCGGCCAGTGGGTACGATGAGGCGCAGAAGCGGCGCCTGCTCAGGACCCTCTGGCTGAAGGGTCAGGGGGAGTGGATTTTCTACCAGACGGCGACGTTGGTACCGCCGCTGATCGTCGTCCTGTGGATGTGCCACCTGGTTGACCCGAATGTGCTGGGGACGCGCTGGCACATGGTGATGAACTTCATGTCGACGGCCTACCTGGGCTTCACCATCTACGCCTTTTTCCGCTACCTGGAGTACCTGGACACCACGGCGCGCCCGCGCTTCTGGCTGGGACAGCTGGGTGCGCTGGCGCAGATGCTGGTGCTGCCGCTGGCAGCGTTCCTGTTCCCGGTGCCGTACTCGAGCGCACTGGTGTTGACAGCCCTCGGGCGGGGGCCGTCGCAATGGGTCAAGACGCCCCGGACGAGGGAGTGAATCGATGCGACGGTTTTGCTCGCTGATGCTGGCACTGGCGCTGCTGCTGGCCGGCTGCAATGCGGCGCCGGGGCTGCGGCCTGCGCGGGCGGTCGACCTGGCGATGGCGCACCCCGATGTGGCGGCGTGGTACAAGGCGCACACGGTCCCGCGCATCATCGGCGGCCCGGGCGGCACGGATGAACGGCGGTGGCGTAACTACCAGCCCGCTGTAACCGTGGACCGGGTGACGGAAGGGCTGGTGGTGCGGCTGCACGCCCGGCTGGGGCCGACGCCCCGGGACGTCGAGGTCCTGATGGATGGTGAAAAAGGGCGCGTCCTGTCAATTATGAAGCGATAGCGTAAAGGGGCTGCCT
>JAQBPS010000548.1 GCA_028287415.1 Bacillota bacterium
CGGCAGGGTGCCTGCGACCAGGGGCGTCACATGCCAGAGCGTCGGGTTCAGCATCTTGCGCACGAGTGCGACGGCGCCGCTGAACGTGTGTGCCCGGAAGAAGATCCAGCCGATTGTCGTCGCCTGGAACATCAGGAAGATGGAGAGCCAGCGGACCCAGGCGCCCCGGGGCTCTATGCCTAGCGGCTTCAGCACCCGGCGGCCCCAGAACTTGTGCAAGGCCGACAGCAGCCCGTGGAAGATGCCCCAGATCACGAAGGTCCAGGCGGCGCCGTGCCACAGGCCGGAGAGGGCCATGGCGAGCACGAGGTTCAGGTAGGCCCGCCCCTCGCCGCGCCGGGAGCCACCCAGCGGGATGTAGAGGTAGTCCCGGATCCAGCTGGAGAGCGTGATATGCCAGCGCGTCCAGAACTCCTGCGGGTTCTGCGAGAGGTAGGGCGTGCGGAAGTTGACGGCCAGCTCGAAGCCGAAGAGGTGGCCGATGCCCAGCGCCATCTCGCTGTAGGCCGAGAAGTCGAAGTAGATCTGGAAGGCGAAGAGCCAGCCGGCCACCCATGCCTCCAGCCCGCCCAGGGTCGTGGCCTGGGCAAACAGCGCGTCAACCTTCGGCCCGAGCACGTCGCTGAACATCACCTTCTTGACCATGCCGAGGCCGAACAGGTAGATGCCGTACTGGAAGCGCTGCCAGTCGAGACGCTGCTTGGGCGCGGCGTGCACCTGCTCCAGGAACTCGCCGCCGCGCATGATCGGCCCGGCGATCAGGTGGCCGTAAAAGGCGATGAAGACCCACATCTCCAGCAAGTTTCGGGCCGGTTCGGTACGGCCTTTGTACACATCGACAAGATAGGCGATCAGCTGGAACGTGTAAAAGGAGATGCCGATCGGCAGCAGCAGTTGCCAGACGTGCTCATTCAGGCCGAGGTGCAGCAGGCGGTTGACGGAGCTGACCATCAGGCCGGTGTACTTGAAGAGCACGAGGTTGGCGAGGTTCGCCAGCACACCCACCCAGACTGCGACCCGGCCGTATGGGCCGCGTGCGTATGCGGCGAGCAGGTGGGTCAGCGTCATCATCCCCAGGAAGAGCAGGAGGTATTGCCAGCCCGAGACGCTGTAGAACAGCAGGGCGGCGACCGCCAGCACCGGGATCCGCAGCCTGCGGGTCGGCCAGAAGCAGAGCAGGGTGAGTATCAGCAGTACCATGAACTCGGGCATGTGAAAGAGCATGGGGCGGAGATCATCCTTTACGGGTTGGCAGTGTGGGGAATGGGGTTCGTTCCGGTGAGGAGTCTCTCGCCCAGTATGTTCGCGACCTGGGCATAGCCTGCGGGTGCCATGTGGAGATGGTCCGTGAACAGCGCGGGGTCAATGGCCGTGCGCAGCTGCACGTAGTCGATCTGCGTGTGGCTCCGGTACCAGGCGTCAATTTGCTTGAGGTTCTGCTGGTAGCCCGGCTGGGCCACGCCGGCGGCCATCAGCTCCTGGTTGAAGGGCGCAAACCAGACGAGGACCTGCGCGTCCTTGAGTGCGGCGAACATGCGGTCCGTTAGCTGGATGGTGGGGTTGGCGGTCGTCAGGTCCAGGGGGTGCGGGTCGACCACGCGCTGGTACATCGGCTGCTGCATGAGCGCGTTCAGCCACAGCTTCTTTTCGGTCCAGAGCCGGGTGTCCTTGGCTTCGGCACTGTTGTCGACATGGAGGGCAGCGTAGAGCTGGGTGCGCAGGAAGTCCCGGTAGCGCCAGAGCGAGACGTTGTTGAGCACTGCTTGCCTCGCTCGGACGAGCGGCTTGGTCGGGGTGGCGGCCTCGCCGTGGGCAATGTGCCAGCCCTCCGGGTCGAGCCGCTGGAGTTCATCGCCGAGCCACTGGAACATCGGCTCGGACGCCGGATGGTAGGTGAAGTCGGGGTAAATCTGGTCGATGACCACGCGCTTCAGGGGCACGCCGTGCTCCTGGAGCATCAGGACCACGGTGTAGACGTCGCCGCCGGTCATGCCGGGCTCGGCGAAGTTGTACACCTTGAAGGGATGGCCATGTGCCTGGCCGTATTGCTCCAGGTAGCTGCCGATGGAGTGGTCGGCCGGGCCCGGTGCGGAGTAGGTGACCGAGTCGCCGATGAGGACCACGTAGTCCTGGTCCGGGTGCTGGCGAATATCGCGGGCCGCCGTGTCCATGGCGACGCCAAGGTCGGTGGCCATGTTGTTCTTGATGGTGTCGTACTCGACCCGCTGGTTGATCACCCACGAATTGGGGACGGCGTGAGGCAGCCCGAACTGGAGCACTGCGGCGAAGAGGAGTACATAGATCGTGGTTCGCACGGGGTCACCTCAAGGCTTATTGGTTTAGATAAATAGACTCGCCTTCTCTTGGACGCTGAAAATCCGTGTCTGGTTCCAAACGCTTTTGTAGGGATGGTTTGCCACTTAGTCCGCGGGCGTTTTATATGGCCACGGATTCCACGGATTCCACGGATTAGGGTACAAACACAGATGACCAGGTAAAATGTTTTTATATATTTATATCCGAATCAGTGTAACCCGTGAAATCCGTGGCTATAAAATGATTTATGCATGAGCTACTTCTCAGGCACAAGGCGCTTGTACGTTGTGGCGGGAGGGAATCCGCCAACTAGCGCCGAAGCTTCAAGTTGTATCCTAACGATATTCTAAACGTCGCGAAGGGAGGCTGCGGATGTGGCAACGCACAAGCGGGGACACAAGTATCCCGGCCGGCTGATCGTGGTCGAGGGGTGCGACGGGTCCGGCAAGTCGACCCAGGTTTATTTGCTCCGGCGCTGGCTGGAGGGGAACGGCTACCCCGTCTTTTTCACGGAGTGGAACTCATCTGAGCTGGTGAAGTCTGCGACGAAGAAGGCGAAAAAGCACCGGATGCTGACGCCCACAACCTTCAGCCTGATTCACGCATCCGATTTCGCAGACCGGTACGAGACCCTGATCCTGCCCCATCTTCAGGCCGGCCATATTGTCCTGGCTGATCGTTACGTTTACACCGCCTATGCCCGGGACCTGGTTCGGGGCTGCGATGAGTCGTGGGTTCACAACTCCTATCGCTTTGCGGTCAAACCTGACCTGGCTTTTTACTTCCAGGCGCCGCTCGAGGTCTCGCTGCACCGGATCCTCGTCGGGCGTCCGGAACTGAAATATCATGAGGCCGGCATGGACCTCGGCCTTTCCACCGACCCCAAGGAGTCCTTCCGGATTTTCCAGGGGCTGATCAAGCAGCAGTATGACCGCATGGTCTCCCGCTTCGGGTTGACCGTCATGGATGCGACCAAGCCGATCCTCGAGCTCCAGCAGGAGATGCGGGCGATTGTCATGGTGGATCTGGCCGATTACGGGAACCACCACGTTTACAAGGCGCTGGAGCAGGTGGCCGCGGCGGAAGAGCTGGCCCCGGCGATCGAGCAGCAGACCGAGCATGCGCCCGTAGCGGCGCCGGCGACCGAGGGAGGCGATGAGAAGTGAGTGACCGCTGGTCTTATTATGGCAAGGGCCTGCCCTATCTGCCGCAGGAGGACTGGCCGGGCTGGCTGGTGGTGATGGAGGGCGCTGACGGGGCGGGCCGCTCAACGCAGAACGGCCTGCTCAAGGAGTGGATCGAACAGCAGGGCCTGCCTGTACTCGACACCGGCCTGAAGCGCTCCACCCTTGTGAGCAAGGAGATCACCAAGGCCAAGGCCGGCAACCTGCTGGGACGGACTACCCTGAGCCTCCTCTATACGACCGACCTGGCGGACCAACTGGAGAACCAGATGATCCCGGCGCTCCGGGCGGGGTACGTTGTCCTGGCGGACCGGTACATTTTCACGATGATGGCCCGCGACCTGGCCCGGGGCGCCTCCCGCTCCTGGCTGGAGCAGCTGTTCGGCTTCGCACTCAAGCCGGACCTGGTCATCTACCTGCGGACATCGCCGGAGGAGCGGCTGCACCGGGCCCTGGACAAGCACGAGACCCTCGATTTCTGGGAGTCCGGGATGGACCTGGGCCTCGCTGCGGACCGGTACACGAGCTTCCTCAAGTACCAGGCGCTGCTTCAGGACCACTACGAGCGCATGGCCAGCCAGTATGGCTTTGCCACGCTCGACGGCTCGGATTCGCCGCACCAGATCCACCACCACGTGCGGGAGCTGGCCACCCGCACGCTGAAGGGGGGAGGGCTTGTTGCCGCAACCTGATCGGCACGGGCACTGCGCATGATGGAGACAGTGGGGATTGTCGACCTCGGGTCGAACTCGGTCCGCCTGTCCGTCACGCGGATCCAGGAGGATGGCGGCTACCGGGTGATCGCCGAGGTGAAGGCGGTTGTGCGGCTGTCCGCTGAGATCGGGCCGGACGGGGCGATCGGGGCGGCGGGGCTTGAGCACACGCTGGCCGTGCTCCGCGACTTTCAGCGGGTGGGCAAGGCGTACGGGGTGGGGCGGTATATCGCCGTGGCCACCGCCGCTGCC
This sequence comes from Bacillota bacterium, assembly GCA_028287415.1. Lineage (GTDB taxonomy): Bacteria > Bacillota > Sulfobacillia > Symbiobacteriales > Symbiobacteriaceae > RYN-353. The sequence goes on from JAQBPS010000548.1 coordinate 4,466, forward strand.
CGGCAGGCCAAGAACGGGGCCGAGTTTATCGCAGCGGTGACGAAGGAGACCGGGATCGCGCTTCAGATCATCCCTGGTGCGGAGGAGGGCGAACTCGGGCTGACGGGCGCCCTCAACACGATCGCGGAGACGGACGGGCTGTTGATCGACATCGGCGGTGGCAGTACGGAACTGGTCCGCTTCAGCGGGCGCAGGCTGACGGCGGTGGTTAGTCTCCCATACGGTGCGGTCAACCTCACGGCAAGCTTCCTGCCGGGGGGCAACGGCGGCAAGGACGCGGTTGAGCGGCTGGAGCGATTCCTCGCGGACGTGCTGATGACGGTGCCATGGCTGCCTGGCGCCAGAGGGCTGCCGCTGATCGGGGTGGGGGGCTCGATCCGGAACGTGGGGCGGATCGACCAGAAGGCGGTCGACTACCCGCTGCCGCTGCTGCACAACTATCGCCTGGCGCCGGAGCGGGTGGCAAAGGTGTACAAGGAGCTGCGGTCGCTGTCGGTCAAGGAGCGCCGCAAGGTGCCGGGGCTCTCCGATGACCGCGCAGAGATCATTTTGCCTGCGGTGGCGATGATGCAGCAGGTGCTGCTGCGCTCTGGCGCCGGTGAGATGGTGATCAGCGGGACTGGGCTCCGTGAGGGGCTGCTGTATCGGCATCTGTTGCAGGATCGGGAATCGCCGGTGCTGGATCATGTGCTGTCGCACAGTATCGCGAACATGGTGCACATCCACGGGCTGGATGAGCGGCTTTCCCGTGAGATGAGCCGGGTCGCACTGGCGCTGTACGATGGGCTCCAGCCGCTGCACAAGCTGCCCGACTGGGGGCGGCGGGTGCTGTGGGCGGCGGCGGCGCTGGCGCAGGCGGGGAGCACGGTGAATGTCTTCGGGC
>JAQBPS010000573.1 GCA_028287415.1 Bacillota bacterium
CGCGTAGTCGACATCTTCCGCGGTGTTCTCCTGGCCGAAGGAGAAGCGCAGCGAGCCCTGGGCAACCTCGCGGTCGCAGCCTACGGCCATCAGCACATGCGAGGGCTCGAGCGAACCCGAGGTGCAGGCTGAGCCGGAAGAGGCTGCGATGCCCGCCATGTCCAGGCGCAGGAGCATCGCCTCACCCTCGATATTTTCCACCGAAACATTGGCGTTGCCCGGGTGACGCCGCTCGGGGTGCTCAGCAGGATCAATGCCGTTCAGGCGGACCCCCGGGACCTGAAGCGCACCCGCCAGGAAGCGGTCCCGCATGCGGCTGGCGTGTTCCGCCCGCTCCGCAAGCTCCCGCTTGGCAAGCTCAGCCGCCTTCCCGAAACCGATGACGCCCGGGACGTTCTCCGTGCCGGAGCGCATCTTCCGCTCCTGACCGCCGCCAACCTGGAGAGACTGGAAGCGGAAGCCCTTCTTGACATAGAGGGCGCCGACGCCCTTGGGCCCGTACATTTTATGGCTCGAGACCGTCATCAGGTCGACGCCCAGGTCCTTCACATCAACCGGGATCGTACCGGCAGCCTGCACCGCATCCGTATGGAAAACGACCTTCGGGTCCTTCGCCTTGGCGGCGGCGCAGAGCCCCTTGATGTCCTGGATGGTGCCGATCTCATTGTTCACATACATGATGGAGATCAGCACCGTGTCCGGCCGCATGGCGGCGAGCAGCGCCTCCGGCGAAACAATGCCGGTGTCGGGCTCCAGGTCGAGCAGCGTCACAGCAAATCCTTCCCGCTCCAAGGCCGTAGCCTGGTCCAGGACCGCGTGATGCTCAAACGGGGTAAGGATCACATGGTTGCCGCGGGCCCGGTTCGCGTAGAGCGTGCCCCGGAGCGCCCAGTTGTCCGCCTCGGTGCCGCCGCTGGTGAAGAAGATCTCAGTGGCACGGGCGCCGATCAGATCGGCCACCTGCGCTCTGGCCTCCTCCACCCCCTTGCGGGCCCGCCGGCCGAAGCCGTGGATCGATGACGGGTTGCCAAAATCGTTCACGAGATACTCATACATGAGCTTGGCGACCTCCGGATGAACCCGGGTGGTCGCCGAGTGGTCGCAGTAAACCCTGCGCACGATAGGTCACTTCCTCAAAAGCGGACCGTGTGAGGCACGCTAAATCTGGTAGGTCAGGTTGTGCTTAGCTTGCTCGGCGTGGGCCTGTTCCACAAGGTCGGCCAGGGTGATGCCGTCGATCACGGCGATGATCTGCCTGGTCACCTTTTCCCAGACACCATGGACGACGCAGTCCGCAGCGCCGTCAGGGGCGGGCTCCCCCTCCACCGAGCAGTCGGTGAAGCCGATCGGGCCTTCCAGCACCCGGATGATGTCCCCCACGGTGATCTGGCCCGCAGCCCGGCCGAGCACGTAGCCGCCCTGGGCGCCGCGCACGCTGACGATCAGGCCCGATTTGCGCAGCGGCGCGGCCAACTGCTCGAGGTAGTGCTCTGAAAGGCCCTGCCGCTCTGAAATCGCCTTCAACGACATGGGCCCCGCGCCCTCGTGCAGGGCGAGCTCAAACAAGGCCTTGACGCCATATTTCCCCTTGGTGGACAGCTTCATCCGGGCGGGCCCCCAATCCCGAGTAGTATTATCGGAGTTACTGTGTTCAGTGTAGCCCAGGCCTGCGCAAACTGTCAAGTCACCGTGGTGCCAGCCGTACGCTAAACAGACTGCGGGCGGGAACGGCGGCGCCTGGCGCCGGTTGCTGGTCGGCCACGAAACCCGTTCCGCTGCTCTTGAGGGTGAGGCCGACCTCGCCGGCCAGCCGGGCGGCCTCTGTCAGCGAGAGCCCCCGAAAGTCGGGCACGTGAACGTTCTCGCTGGCGGGGGGCTTCGGAGCCGCCGTCAGTTCTACCGCCGAACCCGCGCTTGCGGCGCTCCCCGCCTTGACGGACTGTACGCCCACCAGATCGCCCGTGCCTTTTACCGCAGCGGTGAACCCGGCGGCGGTCAGCCGCTCCTTGGCCCAGTTCAACGGCAGCCACTGCACGTCGGGGACGACGCCCTGGACCGCGGCGGGCGGCGCCTTCTCCTGCCCCAGCGCCGCGGGAGTGTCGGGCGCGATGCCGATCGTCTGCATCACCTGGGGCATCAGGTCGGCGAAGATCGGGGCGGCAAAGACGCCGCCGTACCCCGGGGGCTTCGGCTCGTCTACCACGATCATCATCACAACCTGCGGGTTGCTGGCCGGAGCGAATCCGACGAAGTCAGCCACCATCCGGGCCTTCTCCACGCCATTCTCGAACTTCTGAGCGGTGCCGGTCTTGCCGCCCGCCGTGTAGCCCGCCGGCTTCGCCTGCGGGTACGCCTTTTCAATGACACCCACCATCAGACCCTGCAGATCCTTGGCGGTCTGCGCCGAGATCACCTGTCGTTTCGTCTCGGTCGGGATCGTCTTGATCACATGGCCGTCCGGGTCCCGGATCTCACGGACGAGGTGCGGCTGCACGAGGTAGCCCCCATTGGCGATGGCCGCCACCGCCTGGACCATCTGCAGCGGCGTCACCTCCAGGTGCTGGCCGATATACATGTTGGCCCAGTCGATAGGCTTTTTCTGGTCAAAGTTAGTCAGACCATAACCGGCGCTCTCGTCGGTCAGGTCGACACCGGTCGGGTCCATGAAGCCGAAGCCCTTCAGGTATTTCACGAAGTCGGCCTGCTTGATCCGCTGGCCAACTTGGACCAGGCCCACGTTGCTGGAGCGCTGGAGCAGGTCAGCGATGGTGGAGACCGGTTTGCTGGGAATGGTGAGGTCCCAGTTGGTGATCACGTTCGACCCGACTTGCAGCCGGCCGTTGTCAATAAAGGTGGTGTCGAGCGTGATCGCATGCTCCTCCAGCGCCGCCGAGGTGGTGACCGTCTTGAAGATGGAGCCGGGCGGGAGGGTATGCAGCGTCCAGTTGTTCACCCGGTTCCAGTCGATCGGATTGCCCCACGTGTCCCGGTTGCCGGGATCGGCGCCGGGGCGCATGGCCATCGTGAGGATCTCGCCGGTGTGAATATCCATGGCGATGGCGGCGGCCCGCTTCGCGTCCGAGTCCTTGACCGCCTTGTCCAGGCGGGCCTCCACGAGCTGCTGAAGGCCGGCGTCAAGGCTGAGCACCAGCGTCTGGCCGGGCTGGGGGTCGACCTGCTGCTTGACCGTGCCCTCAATGGGCGTCTTCTGGGCGGTCAGTTCTGCGAGCACGTGGCCCGGCGTGCCGGCAAGTTCCTTTTCATAAAAGCCCTCGAGGCCATAGGCGCCCTTGCCCCCGTTCATGTAGCCGATGACCTGGTTGGCGGTCATGCCCTGCGGGTACTGCCGGTAGGCCTGCTGCTCAAAGTAGATGCCGGTCAGCCGGAGCCCGTCGATCTTGCGCTTCTGCTCCAGCGTCAGATCCTTCTGAAGGGGAACCCAGCCGCTCCCCGGGTTGTCAGCGAGCTTCTTGAGGATCGCCATCGGGTCGGCGCCGATTACCGGCGCAAGCTTCGCAGCGACCTCATGCTGATCGGCGGGCTGCATCTGCAGGTTGTTTGCCACGACCGTATACGAGACCACGGAGAGGGCCAGCACCCGGTCCTTCCGGTCCATGATCGTGCCGCGCACCGGTTGCAGGGCCTCCATGACCAGTCGCATATCGTCAACACGGCGCTTGATATCATCTGCCTT
>JAQBPS010000602.1 GCA_028287415.1 Bacillota bacterium
CGGACCTGGGGCGTCAAGGAGGTGGCCCAGTAATGAGCTGGACAAATATTGACTACATGAAGTATGCGAAGACCTGGATCGGTATCTCGATCGTTCTGACCCTGGCCAGCCTGATCATCGTCTTGACGGTCGGCTTCAACAAGGGCATTGACTTTACCGGCGGCAACCTGTATGACATGCAGTTCGAGAAGGCTGTGACCAGCCAGCAGGTGACCGACGTTGTGGCCAAGTCGATTGGCACCGCACCGGTCGTGCAGAACGCAGCGGTGACGGGCCCGCAGAGCGCCGGCGCCGAGTTCCTCATCCGGACCCGGGAGCTTTCCAAGGATGACCGTGACAAGATGGTCAAGGATCTGGAGGGCATCTCCAAGTTCAAGCTGATCAGTGAGGACCAGGTTTCGGCCACCATTTCCAAGGAGCTGACGACGAAGGCCGCCCTGGCTGTCGCCGTGGCGGCTGTCCTGCAGATCATCTACCTGTGGTTCCGGTTTGAGCTGAAGTTCGGCGTCACCGCCGTGGTCGCACTGCTGCATGACATCCTGATCACGGTCGGTGCGGTCTCCCTGTTCCACATCCAGATCAACTCGGCCTTCGTGGCTGCGCTGCTTACGATTCTGGGCTACTCGATCAACGACACAGTGATCGTGTTCGACCGGATTCGTGAGAACCTGGCTCAGAAAAAGAAGGGCGAGAGCCTGACCGATCTGACCACCCGGGCGATCCAGGAAACGATCACCCGGTCAATCTACACGGTTCTGACGGTGTTGATCACGCTGGCGGCCATGTTGATCTGGGGCGGCGGCGCCATTCGGGACTTTGCCATGAGCCTGTTCATCGGCATTGCCTCGGGCATGTACTCCTCCATCTTCATTGCCGCAGCGCTGTGGCTGATGTGGCAGAAGAGCGAGAACGACCGGAAGCGGGTTGCGCCTGGTTCAAAGCCGGTTCGTGCTTGATAACCGGCAGGTAATGCAAAGGCTGGTCCCTCGCAAGAGGTGGCCAGCCTTTTTTCACGGAGCGCTCCGCCGGTTCATGGTCACGGGTTCCGCATACATCTAGTGCATCTGGCAGTGCATGCTATTATACCGACAGGCTCAAGCTGGCGCCCGGCAGGGGAGCGCATGCCACGTCCCGAATTTTACACTGCGGTTACTTGCTGAGCCGATTCAGGCGTCCTCGCCCGACAGGAAGGGGTGCTCTCAGGAATGTACGAGATCCGCCCGGTGAAGGTGACGGTCCGGGGCCGGGAATACACTCGGGATGTGGTTGGCCATCCGGGATCGGTCTGCGTGCTGGCGCTGACCCCCGAGGATCGGGTGGTCTTTGTGCGGCAGTACCGCTGCGGGATCGGGCGGAGCAGCCTGGAGCTGCCCGGCGGCCGGCTGCGGCCGGGGGAGGCGCCGGAGGACGCGGCGCACCGGGAGATGGAGGCGGAGACCGGGCTGAAGCCGCGGGACCTGCGGCTGGTAGGCACGTTCTGTCCGGCGCCGGGCTATTCGGCGGAAGAGGTCCACTGCTTTGTCTCTGAGCGGCTGGAGCCGGGGCAGATGCACTTTGACCAGTCGGAGGATCTCCAGGTGGTCTTCATGCCGTTCGCTGAGGCGATGGATGGCGTCCGGCGGGGTGAGATCAGCGACGCCCGGTCGATTGTCGCCCTGCTGCGCTGGGGTGACGAGACGTACGGGGGAATCGGGCCGCTCCGGTAATCGCAGCGTGTGCCGGGGCTTCCCCGGCCCCCTTCCCACCTGGAGCTGTTCATGTTATAATGAGTCCCGTAATATGTTGAAAGACCCGCAGAGCATTGGCTCTGGCGGGTCTTTCGCCATGTATGGGGTTTTTCCTATGGGAAAGACTCTTGCCCGCGACCCAAAACAGTCCTGGGACGGGATGTGTTAGGTATGAATCAACACGATAAGGTAAGCGCAGCAGGCGTCTCCGTCATGAGCAATTCGGTGCTTGTGGTGGGCAAGGTGGTGGTCGGTCTGATGACCGGCTCCGTCAGTGTGCTGTCAGAGGGAATTCACTCCGCCATTGATCTGGTGGCGGCGCTGATTGCGATGTTTAGCGTGCGGGTCGCCAGCCTGCCGGCCGACGAGCAGCACGCCTATGGACACGGTAAAGTTGAAAATATGTCGGCCCTGGTAGAGGGGGCCCTGGTGATCGTCGCCGCGGTCTGGATTGTCATCGAGGCGGTGACCAAGCTCAGGGGCGGTCACGAGGCGCCGTCGGTCACGCTGGGCCTGTGGGTGATGGGACTGTCCGCTACCGTCAACTGGCTGGTATCGGCCTACCTGATCCGGGTCGCACGGCTTGCACAGTCCATGGCCCTGGAGGCGGATGCGGTCCATCTCCGGAGCGATGTCTGGACATCGGTCGGGGTCTTCGCCGGCCTTCTGCTGGTGCGGCTGACGGGGCTGGCGTGGCTGGATGCAGCGGTCGCCCTGCTGGTCGCGGTCATGATCATGAAGGCGGGCTGGGACTTGTGCCGCAAGGCGCTGTCGCCGCTGATTGACGCCAGGCTGCCGCAGGTGGAGGAGGCGGAGATCATCCGGCTGATCCGGCAGCATGAGTCGGACTTTGTGGAGTTCCACGGCCTTCGGACCCGGCAGGCCGGTGCGGAGCGACATGTGGACTTTCATCTGGTCGTGCATGGAAAGCGCTCGCTGGAGGAGGTCCACCGGCTCTGTGATGAGATTGAGAAGGCGATTGAGGACCGGTACCCCCTGACGAATGTGCTGATTCACCCGGAGCCGTGCGACCCGTCCTGCGAATTGTGCCGGGGGACGCGGGGCAGGCGGGGGGAGCTGCGGGTCACGCCGAAGCGGCTGGTGCCGCATCCGCGGAAGTCGCGGAGTTGAGCGGTCGGGCTTCGCACTGGGCGGAGCCCTTTTTCTTTTTATTTCACGCTGGCGTGACGATGTAGAGCGCGGGCACTTTATAGGGCCACGGATTTCACGGATTCCACGGATTTGGGATCCAAACACAGATGACTGGGTGAAAATGTTTTTATATATTTATGTTCGAATCTGTGTAATCCGTGAAATCCGTGGCTATAAAATGATTTATTCATGAGCTACTGCGCAACGCCCAGGCATTTTTACATTGCCTTCTCTCTAAACTTCCGCACTCCCACCCTTAACGTTATGTCACCACCTCCGGCGCGCAATGCATATGCAGGTAGAAAAGGGTATAAAGGGTGGCAGCCTTGCATCAATGCGCGTTGGATTTGGGGAAGCATCCCTGGGACCGGTTGGCGGATGGCCGGGTCACGGGCACCCTCGTCTGGGATGGCGAGCCGCCGCTGGCGGTGTCAGTCAAGATCCGGGGCGCTCATTCACGCAGGTTCGCCAAGAAATCCGTGCAGGTGGATTTCCCCCGGGCGCCATTTCCCGACGGGCCGCCTGAAGGGCATACGGTCCGGCGCCTTCACATGAATGCTGACTATGTCGACCCCACGCTGATGCGTACCGCGCTCAGCTACAGCCTCTTCACCGCGTTCGAGGCGCCCGCACCGCTCTGCCGGCACACGGAGCTGATGGTGAGCGGTGATTATGCCGGGCTCTACCTTGCATTGGAGTCCGTGGACCGGCATTTTCTGCGGCGCCGGGGCTGGCAGGCGGGCCCGATCTACTACGCCCTTAACCGCAACGCCAACTTCGGCCTGCTCAGCCCTTTCAGCCACGAGCTGAAACAGCCGCTGGACTCAGGATACAAGCCGATTCACAAGGCTGACACGGCGCCCCTGCGGCAGATGATCACGGACCTGAACATCGCCTCCGACCGCTCCTTTCCTGCGGCAGCGGAGCGCTGGCTCGATGTGCGGGGGTACCTGACCTGGCTTATGCTGGCGGTCTTCGTGGGGAACCGGGATGGCTTTGTCCACAACTATGCGCTGTATCAGGACCCTGAGTCCCGCCGCTTCCGGATCATCCCGTGGGACTATGATGCGACCTGGGGCATCGATATCAACGGCCGGCCCGCCCGGGTCGATCGGGTGCCGCTCACCGGCTGGAATAAGCTGACGTACCGCCTCATGTCTACCCGCCGCTTCCGCCAGCTGTACAAAGAACGCTTCGAGGAGGCGCTCGCGGGCTCCCTCAGTTCGACAGCCCTCCATGAGCGAATCGACAAACTGGCGGCGGAGGTTGCGCCATATATCGACAAGGATCAACAGCGTCACGGGCGTAACGGTAGCTTCGCAACCGCGGTTTCCCGGCTCAAGCGGTGGATGGAGAAACGCCGAACCCTGCTGGTTCAAGAACTTGAGCGTTTATGACCGACTGCAGATTTTGACGAGCGAAACCCTCCCGTCAGCTACAAGCCCTGCGAAAGTTTTCCCCTGCAAGATGGTTACACTAGGAGGAGAAACCAACGGGGGGTACCCACATGGATTCTGTCCTCGGCCTGGTCCGCCACTCCGGCAATGACAGCCTGTTCAAGGCGATCGAAATGGCATTGCTGGCAACAGTGTCCGGACAGCCGCTCCATTTGCACGCGGAGGGGCTGCGGGGCACCGGCAAGACCACGATCATGCGGGCGGTGCGGCGCGCACTGCCCCGCATCCGCCGTATCAAGCAGTGCCTTTACAACTGCGACCCGGCACAGCCACATTGCCCTGTGCACCGCGGCCTCACGTCGGAGGAGGTGGAGCGGCTCGGCGACGAGTGGGTCCCCATGCCCTTCCTCGAGATCTCGCACTCGGCCAAGGTCGGTACCGTGGTCGGCTCGATCAACCTGAGCAAGCTGGTCAGCCCTACCCAGCCGGAGGCTGCCCTGCTGCCCGGCACAATCCCGCAGGCCCACCGGGGCATCATCTTCGTTGACGAGATCAACCGCCTCGCCGAGACAGCGCCGGAACTGGCGGACGTCCTCCTGGACGTCATGGGCACCAAGCCCGGCCGCGTCCAGATCGAGGAGACCGGGCTGCCAGCCGTGGAGTTGCCTGTGCAGGTGACGGTCTGGGCCGCATCCAATCCGGACGAGGACCCGGGCCCCCTGGAGGACATCCGCCGGCAGCTGTCTGACCGCTTCGACTTCGTGATCTACACGGACCGGCCGGGCGACAGTTCGGTGGTTGAGCAGATTTTGGCGGACGGGGGCACCGACTGGCACCGGCCCCTCTCCCCGGTTGATGAGATCGAGGCCGAACTCTTCCGCTCACATCTGACTGCCCGCGTGGCAGCCCTGCGGTCGGTCCAGGTGCCGAAGCAGCTGCGCCAGCACATCGCCGACATCTACAGCCGATTCAGCGTTGAGAGCCTGCGGGCCGTGCAGGCGATCCAGCTGGGCATGCGGCTCGCCGCCTGCCTGGACCAGCGGGACGAGCCAAACACGGAGGATCTTGCCCGGATTACGCCGTTGGCGCTCCGCCACCGCGTGGACCAGGAGACCATCAAAAAGGTGACCAATCATCTGTCGGCGCTCGCCCCCAGGCTGGAGGCGGGGCCTGCCGCCGCGACCGCCGCCAAGCCCCGGTTCCCGACAATCAGCTTCGGCGGTGCCGCCGTAGGTGCTCTGCCAAAGCAGTCCGGCGGACCGGACCCTGCTAGCGGCGAAGCCGGGGTGGACAAGCTCAGCCAGGGCGATTCCCAGCCGCTCCGGCATGACTGGGCCACGCAGTACCCGCCGCACCCCGAGGCGCAGGACGGCGGCCCGGACGGCTGGTTCGGCCGCACCCTGGCCGGGCTGCGGCGCAATCTGGGGCTGGGCCTGACTGACCCGGGACGGCGGGCGCAGGGTAGCTTCGGTCAGTCTGCCCGGGGCGGCCTCCCGCTGTCCGCCGGCGGCGGTGGTGCCCAGGCGGGGCTGAAATCGGTACGGCAGGGCCATCTCTACCGGCGGCTGGAGCCGCACCCGCCATACATGTCCGGCGGGTCGGGCTCGGGCGGCAGCGGCGGTAGCGGAGGCAGCGGTGGCACGGCCGGCGGGCAGCAGGCGGGGGCCGGTCCCGGACAGGCCCTACCGCAGATGGCCGATCCACTCCAGACGCCCCGGGTCGCACCCCCGGCGCCGGCCCGGTCGATCGCAGACCTGGAGCCCCATGAGCTGATCCGGACGGAAGAGGAGCTGGGGCGCCGGTGATGGGTCTTGGGCCGACGCTGAGCCAGGTGCCATGGCATGAGAAGCTTCGTCGCACCCTCGCCAGACGTAGGGGTGCGCGGCTGGGCGAGGCTACCGTGGTGAGCCGTCACGTCCATGTGAGTGTATCCCAGAACCCCGAGGTGCTCAGTGTCGTGACGTCATCGGACGCCGGGCAGGCCTTCTATGGGCGCGGGGTTCCGGGCGAGATCATTCACCTGGATATTTTCCACGCAGTGGCAGACGTCGACCACAGGCGCATTGCCGCTGCCCTCCGCAGTGCGCTGCCGCATCCGGATTCCGCTGAGGGCAAGCTGCTGCTGGACTACTTCGACCTGATGACCGGAA
>JAQBPS010000609.1 GCA_028287415.1 Bacillota bacterium
CGGATCATCCATCAGCCTCTTCTGGTAGTCGGCGTAGATCGCCTTGCGCTTGGCCGGGTCGCTTTCCTTGCGGCCCGCTTCCAGGAGCTTGTCGATCTCGGGGTTGTTGTACCGGCCACGGTTGAAGCCGGTCACCTGCGAGCTGTGGAACAGGGTGTACTGGTCGGGGTCGAGGCCGAGGCTGAAGCCGGCAAAGCTGATATCGAACTTACCGGGCTTCAGGAAGTTGTCCATCATCGCGTTGAAGTCGATCAGCTGGACGTCGAGGTCGACGCCGATCTCCTTCCAGCTCTTCTTGGCGATGGCGGCGATGCCCTCAATGGTGCTGCTGCCGGTGGTCCCGTAGAAGGTGAGCTTGAGGGGCTGGCCATCCTTCTCGTAGATGCCGGTGCTGGCATTCATCTTGTAGCCGGCCTCTTCGAGGAGCTGCTTCGCCTTGGCCTTGTCATAGGGGGCCGGCTTCAGCGAGGGGTCAAAGGCCCATGACACGCTCGGGATCGGGCCGGCGGGAATCACCGCACGGCCATCGAGCACGCCGGTGATGATCGACTGGCGGTCCAGGCCATAGGTGAGTGCCTGGCGGACCCGCTTGTCGGCCAGCTGCGGGCGGCTGACGTTAAAGTTCATGTAGCCCCAGCCGTTGCGCTCGTAGTCAACCGGGGTCAGCTTGGCCTTGAAGTTAGCCTCAAGGTTCGCAACGTCCTTCGCTTCGGGGGTCATCCAGTCGAGTTCGCCGCTCTCAAGCGCAGCCTCAGCGGTGGCAGACTCCGGAATCACCTTCCAGCGCAGCGTCTGGATGAACGGAGCGCCGCCAAGCTCCTTGCTCATGAACCAGTTGTCGTTCCGCTCCAGCGTAATGTACTGGCCACGCTTGTACTCGACGAACTTGTAGGGACCGGCGCCAACTGGCTTCATGGTGGCCGGGTTCTTGTCGAAATCCTTGACCGGCGTGCCCTCGAACAGCTTCTTCTCGAGGATGCCGTAGTTGATGTCGGTGAGGATCGGCGCAAACTGCTCCTTGAGGTCGATCTTCACGGTGTACTTGTCGGGAGCGGTGATCTCCTTGATCGACGTGACCGAAGAGCTGCGGGGACCGGTATAGTCCTTATCCATAATGCTCTTCAGCGTAAAGACCACGTCGTCGGCGGTCAGGTCATTGCCGTCGTGGAACTTGATGCCCTGCTTGATCTTGATGGTCCAGGTCAGGCCATCATCGCTAGCTTTCCAGGACTCAGCGACGTACGGGGTCGGCTCAAACTTCTCGTTAAACTCAAAGAGGTGAGCATACACGAGCGTGTGAATATACGCGCCGTATGAGGTGCTGGACAGGATCGGATTAAAGTTGTCGGGATCCTTGGTCAGCAGCAGGTTGATCTCACCGCCGACGGCCGGCTTGCCCTGGCTCACCGGGGTCGTCGTGCCACCCGGAGTCGGGGTCGGGGTCTGGGCGCCCTGCTTCGGACCGCAGGCGGACAGCATGACGGCGGCGGTCAGCAGCACGCCGATGCCCATGGAAACTTTGCGAGCTTGGATCATGTGTGCGTCCCCTTTCGCTTTTTAGGCCTAATTTTCTAGACATTTTCTTTGTTTTCTAGAGTGACCGTTCATAAGACGGGGCGTCCAGTGCCACGGTTCGACATTTTTAGCGGGCATGCTGAAGTTCTAGTATTATTAATTGATTAATATGCCGGTTGTTTGTGGTAGGGTGAATAGCAAGGGGGGTATGGCGAAAGCCAGGTGCTGGTGCACCTGGCTTTACCGCATCGCGAGCGCCGGGCCGAGCCACCCCGCCAGCTGTACGAGCAGCGGGTGGTCCGGCTTGGCTTCCTCTTCGGGGAGGTTGTTTTTGTCGACAATCAGGTAGACCGCCTGCTCCGGCGTCTCCACGATGATCAGCTGGAACTCGCTGCCCCCGGCCTCGTCAAGCACCTCAGCGGCCGCCGGGAACGCCGGATGGCCAAAGTCGAGACTCACCTGAATCAGCATGTAGCGGTAGCCCTTGATTTCTGTCAGATCCGACAGCCTGGTCACCGCATCAAACGGATGCCCCTTCGCTGTCGTGAAGTACTCCAGCACCGCCTCAGCGGTCTCGCCCGGCACCATCGCTGCGGTGGCCCCCCACTTGGAGGGGCGCCGGTCCGGCTTGAACTGCATTTTCATCACACCCTCACCATGATCGGAAACATTTCGACTCGCAGGTGCCTGGTTCCTACTCGCACAGGCGGTAAATGCGCGCCTCCCAGGGACTCAGCTCAAGTTCACCGTCCGCCGGCGGGGCAACGTTCGCCAGGAGCAGCTCCCGCCGCTGATCCCCGACCCCCTGCGGCAATGCGACCCGGTGGTTCTCGCCAGACAGGTTGAGCAGCACCAGGACCCGTTCACCCGGCAGGCTCCGCTCGTAGACATAGAGGTGCGGGTCCGCCTCCAGGTATGGGCGGTAGTCGCCGTAGATCAGGGCCGGGGTCGACCTGCGCAGCCGGGTCAGGCGCTGGTAGTACCGGCAGACGGAGTCCGGCGAGGCCAGATCGGCCGCCAAGTTGATCGCAGTGAAGCGGGGGTTCACCGGCAGCCACGGTGTGGCGCTGCTAAACCCGGCGTTGGGCCCGGCACTCCACTGGAACGGGGTGCGGGCATTGTCCCGGCTGGTGGGCTGGAGCGAGCGAAGTAGTGCTTCAGGCTCCGCCCCGTTCGCCACCGCTTCCCGATAGCGACTCACCATCTGGATATCGCGATAGTCGTCAATCGACGGGTAGCTGACGTTCGTCATGCCGATCTCATCACCCTGGTAGATATAGGGGGTACCAGGCAGCGTCAGGTTCATCGTGCCCAGCAGCTTGGCGGCGGACACCCGGTGCTCCCCGTCGTCCCCCAGGCGGGAGACCGCCCGCGGCCCGTCATGATTGCCGATGAACTGCGAATTCCAGGCGCCCGCCAGCCCCTCGTACCACTTCCGCTGCAGCCGCTTGAACGTCGGCAGGTCCCAGCCGTCCCTGTCAATGGTCTCGAAGTGCTCGAACTGGAAGAGCATGTTCAGCTCGTGCCGGTCCGCTGAAACATAGGGCCTGGCGGTCGCCGGGGTGACGGCGGGGATCTCGCCGACCGTGAAGATGTCGTACTTTGACAGCACTTCCCGGTTCATCTCCTGGAGCAGCTCGTGAATGCCGGGCTGGTTGAAAAAAACGTTGCGGTCCGTCGGGTCCGGTGCATCGGGCAGCCCCTCGGGCTTGACCAGCAGGTTGATGACGTCCATCCGGAAGCCGTCGATCCCCTTGCGGAGCCACCAGTGCATCATGTCATAAATTGCCCGGCGCACGTCCGGATTCGCCCAGTTGAGCTCCGGCATCTTGCGGGAAAACAGGTGCAGGTAGTACTCGCCGGTGGCATCATCATGCGCCCACGCCGGGCCGGCAAACAGTGACCGCCAGTTGTTCGGCGCCGGGCGCCAGATGTAAAAGTCGCGTTGCGGGTTCGTCCGGGATGAGCGTGACGCGACAAACCACGGGTGCTCATCTGAGGTATGGTTGACCACCAGGTCCATCACCAGCTTCATCCCCCGCTGATGAAGGCCCTCCAGCAGCGCCTCCCAGTCCGCCATGCTCCCGAACGCCGGGTTGATCGCCTGGTAATCGGATATGTCGTAGCCGCCGTCGTCGTTGGGCGAGCTGTAGATGGGGTTGAGCCAGATCACATCCACACCGAGTTCCCTGAGGTAATCCAGCTTTTCAATGATGCCCGGCAGATCGCCAATCCCGTCGCCGTTACTGTCACGGAAGCTCCGGGGATAGATCTGATAGATGACTGCTTCCTGCCACCAGTTCCGCTCCACCTGATCCCCTCCTGATCTGGTACAATCCTGTTAGTTAATCGTGATAGTGAGGCGGTTTTTATGGCTGAACTCTATCCGCTGCTGTT
>JAQBPS010000629.1 GCA_028287415.1 Bacillota bacterium
GCCGAGCAGCCCGACAACCCCGCCATCCGTGGCATGATTGCCAAGGTGGCCCATCTTGTCGAGGTTAAAGAGGCCTAGTTCTGAACCAATTGGGGAGTCCAAGGACTCCTAAATTAAGCGGGTGGCGTCCGGCCTCCGAGCCTGGCGTTCTCCCGACCCCATTTGAAATCGAGGTGACAAACAAATGAAGTTGCATGAGCTTGCCCCGAATCCTGGCGCGAAGCACGCACCCAAGCGCGTCGGCCGCGGTATCGGCTCTGGTCATGGTAAGACCTCCGGTAAGGGCCACAAGGGCCAGAACGCCCGCGCTGGCGGCGGTGTCCGCCCCGGTTTCGAGGGTGGTCAGACGACGCTGCTGCGCCGCCTGCCGAAGCGTGGCTTCTCCAACGAGCCGTTCCGGACTCGTTATGCCGTGGTCAACATTGAGGACCTCAACCGGTTTGACGAAGGCACCGTGGTCACCCCCGAGCTCCTTGAGGAGACCCGGGTGTGCAAGGGTGCCCGCAACGGCTTGAAGGTTCTCGCCACCGGCGAGATCACCAAGGCCCTGACCATCAAGGCCCACAAGGTCAGCGAGGCCGCCAAGCAGAAGATTGAAGCTGCTGGTGGTAAGGTCGAGGTCATCGGAGAAGCGACCGAAGAGGTGGAGTAACAGCCATGGCCATGCTGGAGACACTGCGCAATTCGATGCGCCTGCCCGGCTTGAGGAATCGCTTGCTGTTCACCGCCTTGATGCTCGTCGTCCTTCGGGTCGGCGCACACATTCCCGTCCCGGGAATCAAGATCGATGTCGTGCAAGCCATCTTCAATAAGGGTGGACTTCTCGGCCTCGTGGATCTGTTCTCCGGCGGCGCCTTCAAGGCATTCGCCATCTTCGCATTGAGCGTGACACCCTATATCAACTCGTCGATCATTGTGCAGCTCCTCACGATTGTGATCCCCAAGTGGGAGGAGATGCAGAAGGAAGGCGAGGAGGGGCGTAAGAAGCTCCAGGAATATACCCGGTATGGTACGGTGGTCCTGGCACTCGTCCAGGCCTTCGGCACCGGTATCTACCTGAAGAACTCCGGGGCGTTTATTAACAACACCTGGGCAACGCTCATCGTGATTATGATCAGCCTGACGGCCGGCAGCGCCTTCCTCATGTGGCTCGGTGAGATGATCACCGAGCGAGGCATTGGCAACGGCATCTCGCTGATCATCTTCGCAGGCATTGTGGCGCGCGTCCCGAGCGCAACGGTGACGCTGTTTGATATGTTGCGCGTGGGGCAGATCAATATTTTCCAGGTCGTGCTGATCGCGATCCTCGCGGTCGTGCTGATCGGCCTGGTGGTTCTGATCACCGAGGGCGTGCGCAAGATCCCGGTGGAGTATGCGAAGCGGGTTGTTGGCAAGCGGGTCTACGGCGGACAGCGGACACATATTCCGATGAAGATCAACCAGGCTGGCGTGATCCCCGTGATCTTCGCTCAGTCGCTGCTCTTCCTGCCGCAGACCATCGCTACGTATGTGCCGACCTCGCGCTTTGCGCAGATCGTCGGTCAGTATCTTAGCGGCACCAGCGCGTGGTTCTGGGTGTTGAACGCGGTGTTTATCGTCTTCTTCGCCTACTTCTACACGGCTGTCACCTTCAACCCGGAAGAGATTGCGGACAACATGAAGAAGAACGGCGGCTTTGTACCGGGCTATCGTCCGGGCAGGGCGACGGCCGACTATCTGGCCCGCATCTCAGAACGACTGACGCTGGTCGGGGCGCTTTTCCTGGCGGCCCTGACAGTGCTGCCGATCATCATCATCAACGCGACCGGCATCCAGCAGGCTTACCTGGGTGGCACCGCGCTCCTGATCGTGGTCGGTGTGGCTCTGGAGACGATGAAGCAGATCGAAGCTCAGCTCGTGATGCGTCATTACCAGGGCTTCATGAGATCCTAGACCGAACAGGCAGACGCAGAGGACCGGGACGCCCTTCAAACGGGGTGGGCCGGTCCTCGCGAACGCCACGAACTTGTTCCCCTGAGCGGGAGGGGCCTCCGGTCCCCGGCCGCGAATCGCGAGGAGGTTCAAGCGATGCATATCATCCTCATGGGTCCCCCCGGGGCTGGCAAGGGCACGCAGGCCGCTTTGCTGGCGGAACAGGAGCAGATCCCGCACATATCGACAGGTGACATCTTCCGCGCCAACATGGGCCAGGGCACGCCGCTTGGCAAGCTCGCCAAGCAGTATGTCGACGCTGGTAAGTTTGTTCCGGACGATGTGACCAACGCCATGGTGAAGGACCGGCTTGCGCAGGACGATTGTAAGAAGGGCTTCATCCTTGACGGTTATCCCCGAACGGCTGACCAGGCGCAGGCGCTGGCCGGCATGCTCGCCGATCTCAGCCTCTCCCTCGACGGCGTGGTCAAGATTGATGTGCCGGACCCCCTGCTGGTGGAGCGTGCCGAAGGGCGGCGGGTTTGCCGCAATTGCGGCGCCACCTACCACGTGAAGTTCAACCCGCCGGCGGTACCGGGCGTTTGCGACAAGTGCGGCGGCGAACTGTACCAGCGGAGCGATGACACGGCAGAGAAGCTGCAGGTGCGCCTCACCGAGTATCACCAGCAGACCGCTCCGGTTCTGGAGTATTACCAGAGCAAGGGCCTCGTCAAGACTGTCGATGGGGATCAGCCCATGGCGTCCGTGACGGCGGCTATCAAGAAAGCGGTGGCGAAGGTCTAAATGATTATTCTGAAGTCCCCGCGTGAGATCGAACTGATGAAGGAAGCCGGCCTGATCGTCTACCAGGTGCACCAGGAACTGGCCAAAGCGGTCGCTCCGGGCGTTACCACAGGTGAGCTCGACGCCCTGGCCGAGTCCCTGATTCGCAAGGCCGGGGGTGTCCCGACGTTCAAGGGCTACAACGGCTTTACCGGCTCGATCTGCGCGTCCGTAAATGAAGAGGTGGTCCACGGCATCCCCGGGAAGCGCAAGCTCCGGGAGGGTGACGTGATCGCAATCGACCTGGGCGTGACCTACAAGGGCTATGTCGGCGACTCCGCCTTCACGCACCCGGTCGGTCAAGTCGAACCGGAAGCGCAGCGGTTGTTAGATGTGACGCGAATCGCGCTAGACAAGGCGATCGAACAGTGTTATCCTGGCAAACGGCTCGGTGATATCGGCCATGCCGTTCAGTCGTATGTCGAGGCTCAGCGCATGGGCGTTGTCCGGGACTACGTCGGTCACGGCGTTGGCACGAAAATGCACGAGGATCCGCAGATTCCGAACTTCGGGGTTCCCGACACGGGCGTTCTGCTCAAGCCGGGCATGGTCCTGGCAATCGAGCCGATGGTCAACGCCGGCACCTGGGAAGTGAAGACGCTGCGGGACAAGTGGACCGTGGTCACGGCTGACGCTCGACTCTCTGCGCACTTCGAACATACCGTGGCGATCACAGAAAACGGACCGGTTATCCTCACCAAATCCTGAGGAATAACCCTCCAGTTTTGTGGTATAATAATGGTATTGGGCTTTTTCGTGGGAACCCTGTGAACATGGCTGCGGAGGTGCGCCGGGTGGAGCAACCGGGTATTCGGCCTGGGGCGCTGGTGCGATCCCTGGCCGGGCGCGATCAGGGTACTTGCTACGTCGTCCTGCGACAGGTGGACGAGCGGCGGGTGGCGGTCATCAACGGCCGGCAGCGGGCTGCAGACCGACCGAAGCTAAAGAACCGGCGGCACCTTGCGGTGCTTGGCTGGGTCGAGGCCAATCTAGCTCTCCGACTTGAACGAGGCGACCGGGTCTCTGATGTAGAGGTCATGAAGGCGCTGGAAACCTTGTCATCGCAGGCGCTAGAGGAGGTCTAGGTCGGTCGTTATGTCTAAGGACGACGTCATTGAGCTTGAGGGTACTGTAATCGAGCCACTCCCGAACGCAATGTTCCGGGTGGAGCTGGCCAACGGCCATAAGATTCTTGCCCACGTCTCGGGTAAAATCCGCATGAATTTCATCCGGATATTGCCAGGCGACCGAGTTACGATAGAACTCTCGCCATATGACCTGACTCGTGGTAGAATTGTATATCGGTTCAAGTAGGAACAAAGGTAAACGGACCACTTCGTAAGAAGGCGGCCGGATAACCGGGCGCTCTGTGGTCTGTTTGCCCTTTTGCTGCTTTTGCCATATCAACCCGTATCATTTCGATCTTTTATCCCTGCGCTACGGATCAACCCGTTTTGGCGCAACAGAGAGGAGGGGCTGCTCGTGAAGGTTCGGCCGTCTGTGAAGCCTATGTGTGAGAAGTGCAAGGTCATCAAGCGCCGCGGTGCTGTCATGGTGATCTGCGAGAACCCCAAGCACAAGCAGAAGCAGGGTTAATCCGCAATCAACACAGTTGATTGCGCCGGCGGGCCGTTTGCGCAGGCAAACACCGCGGGGCGACAAGTTTGGTCACTTTTTGCCGGCAACCTGCGAATCGGCAGGCTACCGGCTTTCCCGCATGACCCGAGGCTCCGGACACACTGCCGGGAGGCGTGCAAAACGGGGCTGGAACCTGGACCCTACCTTTCAGAAGGCGGCTGGTTTGCGGGGACCCTCTTCCCTCGCTGACTTCTTCTGGCTGGCTGTGGTCGGGACGGGCCGTGCAAACCGCTTATCGACGACGTTCCACCTGAGGAGGGTATTACTCAAGCATGGCGCGTATTGCAGGCATTGACCTGCCTCGTGACAAGCGTGTGGAGGCCGCCCTGCCGTACATTTACGGCATTGGCTGGGCTATCTCACGCCGGATCCTGGAGAAGACTGGTATCAACCCTGACACCCGCGTCAAGGACCTGAGCGAGGACGAGGTTGCTCGCCTCCGTGAAGTGATCGACCGGGACTACAAGGTGGAGGGCGACCTCCAGCGTGAAATTCAGCTCAACATCAAGCGCCTGATCGAGATCGGCTGCTACCGTGGTGTTCGCCACCGCCGTGGCCTGCCCGTTCGTGGTCAGCGCACCAAGACCAACGCCCGCACCCGGAAGGGTCCGAAGCGCACGGTCGCTGGTAAGAAGAAAGTCAGCAAGTAAAGGAGGGCACGTCTAAGTGGCTAAGCGCACTGTTCGCACGAAGCGTAAGGAGCGGAAGCACGTTGATAAGGGCGTTGCCCATATCCGTTCTACGTTCAACAACACGATCGTCACCATCACCGATACCGAAGGCAACGCCCTGTCCTGGGCCACGTCCGGCGGTATGGGCTTCAAGGGTTCCCGCAAGTCCACCCCCTTCGCCTCGCAGATGGCTGCT
The DNA here is from genome assembly GCA_028287415.1 of Bacillota bacterium. GTDB lineage: Bacteria > Bacillota > Sulfobacillia > Symbiobacteriales > Symbiobacteriaceae > RYN-353. The sequence goes on from JAQBPS010000629.1 coordinate 5,260, forward strand.
GAGGCTGCCGCCAAGGCTGCCATGGAGCATGGTCTCCGTGAGGTCGAGGTGTTCGTGAAGGGCCCCGGCAGCGGCCGGGAAGCTGCTATCCGTCAGCTGCAGGCTGCCGGCCTTGAGGTTACGACCATCAAGGACGTCACGCCGATTCCCCATAACGGATGCCGGCCGCCCAAGCGGCGCCGGGTTTAGAGAAGGAGGGGAGTAATAAACAATGGCGCGTTATACCGACGCAGTCTGCCGGCTTTGCCGCCGGGAGGGCGTTAAGCTATACCTGAAGGGCGAGAAGTGCTACAGCGACAAGTGCCCCGTGGTCAAGCGGCCCACGCCGCCTGGCATGCATGGCATGGCTCGTCAGCGCAAGGTGTCCGAGTACGGTGTTCAGCTCCGTGAGAAGCAGAAGGCCCGCCGTTTCTACGGCGTGCTTGAGGGCCAGTTCGAGAAGTACTTCGACCTGGCCAGCCGCAAGAAGGGCGTCACTGGTGAGATCCTGCTCCAGACCCTGGAGCGCCGCCTTGACAACGTTGTCTACCGCCTGGGCTTCGCGGGCAGCCGTGCTGAGTCTCGGCAGGTCGTCAAGCACTCGCACATCGAGGTCAACGGCCGCAAGGTCAACATTCCTTCGTACCTGGTGCGTGAGGGCGACGTGATCGCCGTGCGCGAGGGCTCCCGCGACCACAAGCGGGTCAAGGAAGTCACCGCAGCCGGTCCCCGGACCGTGCCTGCCTGGCTGACCGCCGAGCCTGAGGCCATGCGCGGCACCGTTGTGCGCATGCCGAACCGGGACGAGATTGACGCCCCTGTCCAGGAGCACCTCATCGTCGAGCTGTACTCCCGTTAATCTGGCGGCATTGGCCGCACCGCCTGCTCTCGCCGCTGCCTGACTGGCACGGCGGGCGCGGGGTTAACCAGGGAAGTTTACGGTGGCGTAGGGCGCTCATTTGCTGAGCGAGACAGGGAATTGGGGGTATCTACAGAATGATCGGAATGGAAAAACCCAAGATTGAATGCGTGGAGTTGGCCGAGGACAACAGCTACGGCAAGTTCGTGGTTGAGCCCCTTGAGCGCGGCTACGGCATCACTCTTGGCAACTCACTGCGGCGCATCCTGCTATCGTCCTTGCCGGGGGCTGCAGTCACCTCTGTGAAGATCGACGGCGTGCTGCATGAGTTCTCCACCATCCCTGGGGTTGTGGAGGACGTGACGGACATTATCCTCAACCTCAAGCAGCTTTCGCTGAAGGTGTACAGCGACGAGCCCAAAACGCTTCGGATCGAGGCGGACGGAGAAGGCATCGTCAAGGCTGGGGACATTCATACGGACGCCGATGTGGAGATCCTCAACCCGGAC
>JAQBPS010000662.1 GCA_028287415.1 Bacillota bacterium
AGTCTTCACGACTGACACCCAGACTCTGTCCCGTGTAACGCGGGATTTTTCACCTGACTTCTAGGTGCTGCTACGCCGCTTCACCTCGCACAAGGGCACATCGGCGCCAGCCTCTCGACAAATTTCGCGGCCGACGGCGGGGTTCGGCCGGCCGGCAAAGAAGCCTTGCAGCTGGTCAGGCGTCCATCCAGTCACGTGAGTGCGATCCGCAGTCATCCCGAAAAGGCTGCGGGCTCAACGCCTCACGCCGGTGGTTGGCGGCCCTGCCGGGCTCAACGCCTCATGCGGACCTGGGACGTAGTCCCACGTCAGCCGGGGTGCTGGTCTCATACTGAACCGTCTGAAATTTGGGCCTCTAGCCCGATGTGACTGACCCCTATCCCTGGTAGATTATAGACAGCGAGACGGGCGGTGCACCAAATCCAAATCAAACAAAGGTCGCACCCGCTCAGCACGGTTACCCCGGTCACCCACGACAAAGGCAACTACTGCGAAAGCAGCGGACGCAAAGCCACGGGCCTACCGGCCGCCCCCCTCCCCGGGGGCGACCCACGGCAGCCGGGCTGCCGAACGGGACCAGCGCTCACCTTGCCACAATCCCCCCTTGGCAGGGCAGAGGCTCCCTTCGGACACACAGCGGTCGGAGGGAGCCATCTGCGCACCCGCTCGCCAAGAAGGAGGAACCCTTGATGCTGAGCCTGTACTGCAAGTTCCGGAACTTCATGGACCGTGAAGAGGGCCAGGGCATGGTGGAGTACTCGCTGATTATCGGTCTCGTCTCGATCGGCGTCCTGCTGGTCCTGGGCACGATGAGCACTACGATCGGCGGCATGTTCACAAAAATCACGACGGCACTGACGGCCGTCAAGTCCCAGTAATACAGGGCGCTAACACCAAGCCGCCGGCCGGAGATGATGCCCTATGCAAACTGCCCGTGCCCGGCTCCGTCCCGAGTTCAACCGTGAAGATGGCCAGGGCCTCGTCGAATATCTGCTGTTGGTCAGTCTTGTGGCGATCGGCATGATCTCTGTCATCACCAGTCTCTCCGGTTTGCTGAACAGCTGGTTCCAAGTGACGATTATACAAAATCTGAGCCGGATTCCCGGATTCCAATAGCGCAATCACTCTTTCGCTCTCGTTCGACTTATACCCCGAACGGTGGTAGAGGGCCGGTCGGCAGGTCGCCGGCCGGCGCTTTCCCCTGTCAATCGCAGCGACGAACCCGGCGCCAGCTCGAGCCCGGCGCACCCGCTCACCAAGAAGGAGGAACCCTTGATGCTGCGCCTGTACTGCAAGTTCCGGAACTTCATAGACCGTGAGGAAGGCCAGGGCATGGTTGAGTACTCGCTGATCATCGGTCTCGTCTCGATCGGCGTGCTTGTGGTCCTGGGTACGATGAGCACCACGATCGGCAACATGTTCACAAGCATCTCGACGGCACTCTCGGGCATCAAGTCCCAGTAATCACAGGGCGCTAAAATCAAATCGCCGACCGGAAATGTGAACTGGTGCAGGGCCGGCCGGCAGGTTGCCAGCCGGCCCTTTCCCCGAATGAATCGTTGCGGCGAATGAGGTGACTCCTGTGCAAAGGCGAAGGCGCGGCAGCAAGGGGCAGGCCACGGTCGAGATGGCCCTGGTACTCCCCATTCTGATGTGGCTGCTGGTCGGCATGGTCGATATCGCCCGGATGGCCAACGCGTACCTCACGATTCAGCACGCCAGCCGCGAAGCAGTCCGGCTGGGCATCACCGGTGCATCCGACACGGCGGTCGGGCTGCGAGCCACAGCAAGTGCCATCGCCCTCGATCCCACCAGGCTGACCGTTACGATCACACCGCTAGGCGGCAAGTTGTCCGGGTCCGACATCACTGTAGCCGTCAGCTATCGCTACAAAGTGCTCGCACTCATGGGCATCATCGGCTCAGAAGTACCGCTGACGACCAGTCTCACGGCTCGGGTTGAGTGACCGGACGCGCTTGCGATGGCAGAGGAGGAAGGGCCCGTGTTACGTCGCCTGTTCAAGCTTTCGCTCCGGGAGGAGCGGGGCTCCATCATCGTCCTGGTCGCACTGGCCATGGCGGTGATGATCGGCCTGGCCGCGCTGGGGACCGACGTGGGCCATCTTTACCTGGAGCGGCAGCGCCTGGTGGCCATCGCCGATGCCGCGTCACTCTCCGGTGCGCAACGCCTGCCGTATGCGCCCGATACCGCCCTCGCAGACGCCCGGACTTATCTGCAAAAAAATGGCATTGATCCATTGAAAGCCGACATTCAGGTGGCTGCGGATCAGCGCCATCTGTCCATAAACCTCACGAAGGACGTCACGCTTACCTTCGGCCGCATTTTCGGTACCGACCTGTCACGGGTGGACGGCGGTGCGACAGCTGCGACCACCAACCTGAGCGGATTCTTGGGTGCCGCTCCCCTCGGTGTGCCCAAGGCGGACTGGCAGATCGGCCAGCAGGTTAATCTGAAGCTGGGCCCTGGCGCCGGTTCAAGCGGCAACTACCAGGCGCTGGCGCTGGGAAGGCGCGGTGCCGCAGCCTATGAGCAGAATTTGCAGTATGGCTACGATCAGTGGATCCGTGCCGGCGACTGGGTCGAAACCGAGCCCGGCAACATGGTTGGCCCCACGGTACGCGCCGTGCAGTACCGGATCAATCAGGATCCGAATGCGACGTATGACCACGTGAGCCGGCAGTCTGCGCGCCTCCTGGTGATCCCGATTGTCGAGGACTTTAATGTCAACGGCAGGGCCCAGGTCCATGTGGTCGGGTTCGCGGTCTTTTTCCTGGAGGACGCGTCACAGTCGGGCGGCGGCAAGGGTGAGGTGGTGGGGCGCTTCCTGCGGGTGGTGACCGAGGGCGAGGGGTCGCAGGACGCACCGGACTTTGGCGCTTATATAACGAAGCTGGTTAACTGATGCCGGCCACGTAGGCGCCCGGCCCTGTAAGCAGGAGGTAATCCCGATGGACAAAGGAAAAATTATCCGGCTTGTACTGATTCCAATCGTGTTGGGGCTGGTTGTCACGCTGATCGTCCATCAGGTGATGGCCGGGTCCAGCGGCGCGGCTGCGGGCGCCGCCGTTGTGGAGATGACCACGGTGGTGGCGGTGGGGGGAAAGGAGCCGGTGCCCGCCCGGACCAAGCTGACCGAGCAGCATCTGGTGGTGAAGCAGGTGCCGAAGTCGGTGCTCACCGGGCAGGAGTTCGCAGCGGTCAAGGATGTGGTCGGTCAGATCAGCACGATTTCGCTCCAGCCGGGCGAACTGGTACTCAAGAGCCGGGTGGTCGCGGAGGGCATGGGCAGCCTGCCCTACCGCATTCCTGCCGGCACCAGGGCCACGACGATCCGCATCGATGAGCTCTCCGGCGTGGCTGGCCACCCGGAGCCCGGCGATCTGATCGACCTGGTGCTGTTCCTGCCCAGTAAGGCGCCTGAGCGCCCGCTGGCCTCCGCCCGGATGCTCTACGAGTCCGTGCTGGTGCTGGCCAAGGGCCCTGCCGCACCCGCACAGGGCGGCGCCACTGTGGCCGCTGAGGCACCCAAACTGACCTCACTGACCGTGGCCTTGAAGCCTGATGCAGCCGTTGAGGTGGCGATGGCCGAACAGCTGGGCCTCATCCACGTGCTGCTGCGGCCGGCGCTCAAGGAGGATAATGTTGGCCGGCTGAGCACGAACGAAACGATCTACAAGTAGGGTCGCCGGGACGGCGGCGAGTTCCGGTTTGAACCTGATGGGAGGTGTTCGGCGTGTCAGGCGTGATCCGTGTCCTTTTGGTGGACGACTCCGAGCTGGTACGCCAGTCGGTGAGAGCGATGCTGGAGCTTGACTCCGCCGAGTTCGAGGTGGTGGGCGAGGCGGCGAACGGGCTCCAGGCCGTGGCCGAGACCGCACGCCTTCAGCCTGATGTGGTGCTGATGGACATCAACATGCCTGACATGGATGGGATTACGGCCACTGCGAAGATCATGGCGTCCACGCCGGTTGGGGTGGTGATCATCTCCGTGCAGGGCGAGCAGGAGTACCTGCGGCGGGCGATGAAAGCCGGCGCCCGCGACTACCTGCTCAAGCCCTTCACCTGCGAGGAACTGGTCAAGTCGCTGCGGGCGGCTGCCACGCCGGGGCCCAGCCTTATGGCCGCCAGCGCCCCGCCGCCCCCGAAGCGGCAGGGCAAGATCATCACCGTATTCAGCACCAAGGGCGGCGTCGGCAAGACCACGATTGTCGCCAACCTGGCGGCCGGCCTGGCGCAGGGCGGCAAGGTGAAGGTGGCGGCAATCGACCTGGACCTGGAGTTCGGCGTGCTCGCCACCATGATGGGCGTGCGCACCCAGGGCTCGATTGTCGATCTCTGCCGGCTCGAGCAGCCGATCACGCCGGAGCTGGCGGGCCGGCTGCTGGCGAAGCAGAACCAGAGCGGCGTCGGTGTGCTGGCCGCGCCGCCCCTGCCGCACCTCGCCTCGGAGGTGGATGGCGACGGCCGTGTCGACCGGAGTCGCAGCTATGTCAGCGAACTGATCGAGTCGCTCTCGGCGAGTCACGACTTTGTCGTGATCGATACTTCGCTCTCGTTCCGGGAGGCCAACCTGATCGCCTTTGACAAATCAGACCTGATCCTGATGGTGACCCAGCCGGAGATCACCGCCCTGGAGTCGACTGCCAAGGGACTCGACGTACTGCTCGACCGGCTGGAATACCCCCGCGAAAAGGTCCAGCTGGTGCTCAATCGGTCGGACACCGCTTCCGGCCTCAGCCACGAGGAGATCGGCGCATCCCTGGGCCATCCGCTCAGCTATCTGATCCCCAGTGACGGCACCGCCACCCTGGTGGCCGCTAACACCGGTGTGCCGATGGTCCTGAAGCGGGCAAGCCGGACGCCGATCACCGAGGCTCTGCTACAGATGGCCGCCCAGGTGGGTGGCGGCGAGGGCGTCGTGCGCGAGACGGTGCCGGTGCCGGTTCAGTTGCTCAAACCCGCGACCAGCGGCGGCGTCCGGCGGTTATTCGGCCTGTTCTAGGGGTGGGTCCAAATGTCGTCTTTGTATGATCGGATCAAGACCAAGGAGAAGGAGAGCCGCAGCGCATTGCCCGGGCAGCACGCACATGGCGCTGCCCGCATCCGGGAAGCGCTGGGCATGTCGCCGGCGGGGTTCAAGCCCGCCGTTGAGAGCCCCGAGGTCAAAAATCGGCGTGATCTGAAGAACCGGGTGCAGCAGCGGTTGATCCAGGAAATCGACGCGAAGCTGCTCGTCAACACCCGCGAGATGACCGAACAGCAGAAGCTGGAGGTCCAGCAGAAGATCCTGGAGGTGCTCGCCAAGGAGGAGAGCGTGCCGCCCCTGGAGCGGGACGCGATCGCTGGCGACCTCTACGCCGAGATCGTTGGCTATGGCCCGATTCAGTCGCTGCTGGATGACCCGGAGGTCAGCGAGGTGATGGTGAACGCGCCTGACCAGATCTACGTCGAGATCAAGGGCAAGCTGCTGCTCACGGATGTACAGTTCGCCTCGGATCAGCAGATTTTGCAGGTGATCGACAAGATCGTCGCCCCCCTCGGCCGGCGCATTGATGAGAGCAGTCCCATGGTCGACGCCCGTCTGCCGGACGGCAGCCGCGTCAACGCCATCATCCCACCCCTGGCCCTGAAAGGGCCGTCGCTCACGATCCGTAAATTTGCCCGCCAACCGATCACGATCGAGAACCTGGTCGAGTGGGGTACCCTGAGCAAGTCCATGGCACTCTTCCTGGAAGCTTGCGTCAAGGCACGGCTCAACGTGGTCGTCTCCGGCGGCACCGGTTCCGGCAAAACGACCACCTTGAATGTCCTCTCCTCGTTCATTCCTGACGATGAGCGGATCGTCACGATCGAGGACGCGGCCGAGCTGCAGATGCGGCAGGAGCATGTCGTATCCCTGGAGACCCGCCCGGCCAACATCGAGG
>JAQBPS010000689.1 GCA_028287415.1 Bacillota bacterium
CTTGAATTTGGCGGTCTCCGCGACCAGCAGGCGGGTGAACTCCTCGACCACGTCCTGCTGCACGAGAATCCGCTGCACGGAGATGCAGACCTGACCGGCGAAGTTGAACGCCTTCAGGGCGCACAGCTTGGCGGCCTGCTTCAGGTCCGCATCACTGTGGACGATCGTCGCAGCATTCGAGCCCAGCTCCAGCTTGCAGCGGCGCAGGCCGGTCACCGCCTTGATCCGCTCGCCGATGCCCGAGCTGCCCGTGAAGGTAAAGAAGTTAAAGCGCTTGTCCTGGAGCAGCCACTCGCCTACGGTTGAGCCGCCGCCCACGACCAGGTTCAGGTAGCCCGCCGGCAGTCCGGCCGCCTCCAGCACCTGGCACATGAAGACGGACTGAAGCGGGGTGGTGCTCGCCGGCTTCAAAACCACCGAGTTACCGGCGGCCAGGGCCGGGGCGACCTTGTGCGCCGTCAGCAGCGACGGGAAGTTGAACGGCGAGATGGCGCAGACTGCGCCCACCGGGACCCGCAGCGTAAAGCCCAGCCGGTTCTCGGAACCCGGGGTTGCACCGACCGGAATCATCTCACCCTTGATCCGCTTCGCTTCCTCGGCGGAGATCACGAAGATGTCGCCCACGCGGTCGACCTCGGTCAGCGCCTCACGCATGATCTTGCCGGCCTCCCGGCTAAGCGCGTGAGCGATCTCCTCCCGGCGGCTGCGCCAGATCTCGGCGGCCCGGCTCAGGATCTCGAACCGCTGGTACGGGGTGAGCGGCTGCTGCTTCCAGACCTTGGCGGCCACGGCAACCGCACGGTCGACCTCTTCACGGCTGGCCTCCGCCACCCGGGCGAAAACCTCGCCGGTGTACTTGTCCGCAACCTGCGTATAGCGACCGGTGTCGATCCATTCGCCACCGATAAAGAGCGGATACGTGGTGACCTGACCCTGCTTCGCGTCGGCCGTAATCATCGTCGCCAACTGAATCACCTCATCGTACGTATTTATGACACTCTGCCTGCTGCTAGTCGCCGGTTGCGACCGCAGGCACAGCCGCCGGCGGCACACCGCCACCGGTCACCATCTTGGTAACCATCGGCCGCAGCCAGAAGGTGGCGAGCGTTGCCGCAATCAGGTCGCAGGCGACGGCGCCCCACAGGACCGGGAGCCACGAGCCGCCGGCAGCCGCCATGAGCAACGCCGCACCGGGGCCGGCGAGCAGTGACGCTACACCCTTGGCCGTGTACTGGATGCCGTAGTTCGTTGTCGCATACTTGTTGCCGAACACATCGGCAATGATCGTCGGGAAGAGCGAGTAGATCTCACCCCAGGCAAAGAAGCTGAAGCCGGAGAGGATCACGAAGAGCAGCGGGTGGTGCACGAACAGGGTCAGCATCGCCACCGCGCACGCCTCCAGGAAGAAGGCGATGCCCATGGTGTTGTAGCGGCCGATCCGGTCCGAGAGCCAGCCCCAGAACGGGCGGGTGAAGCCGTGAATCACCCGGTCGAGCAGGAGCGCCATGTTGACAACGCTGATGCCGGCAAAGAGGAAGATCTTGTCGAAGCCGTAGCTGACGCCGATCGGCTTCAACTGAGCGGTGACCGTCAGGCCGCCGAAGGCGACCAGCGTCATCATCAGGTAGATCAGGTAAAAGGTGCCGCTCTTCAACATTTCTCTGGGCGTATAGTTCCGCGCCGATTGCAGCACCTTGCTGGCAGCCATGATTTTCCGGAGCCCGGCCGGCTCCCAGCCCGACGCCGGCAGCTTCATGAACTGGGCGGCAAGCAGCGTGATCACACCCTGGATGATGCCGAAGGTAATGAAGGCGGCCGCGTAACCCTTGGCATCGATCATGTTCGAGATCGGGATGATCGTGAAGACCGTGCCGGAGCCGAAGGCGCCGGTGACGATGCCCACGCAGAGGCCGCGCCGGTCCGGGAACCACTTCATGACTTGGCCCACGCAAGCGCCATAGACCGTGCCCGCCCCAACGCCACCGATCGCATAGGCGATGTAGAGGCCGGTGAGGGAATGCGCCATGCCGGCGAAGATCCAGCTGGCGCCCACGAAGAGCGCAGCCACGGAAACGACCGCCCGGGCGCCGACCTTGTCGACGAGATACGCTTCAATCGGAACGAGCCACGTCTGGACCAGGACAAAGATGGTGAAGGTCACCTGGATCACTGCGAGGCTAGTGTGGAAGCTCTTGGTCAACGGCACCGTGAACAGCGTCCATGCAAATTGGAGGTTGGCGGTCGCCATCATGGCGACCACGCAGGCAATCAGAACGAGCCAGCGGGTGGCCTGTGCTTTGTTTCCTGGTAGTGCGTTCGCGGTCCTTGCCGACATTCGCTGTACACCTCACCCTTGTGATTGGAGCCCGTATCCGCAGCCATCCCCACTTCCCCACTTCGCAACCTAGTCCTGGACTCGAACCGTGTCGGCGGAGCGCTGCCCGGCGCTGGCGCGGGCGCCGGCCTGCGCACGGATTGCCGCCAGCACCCGCTCCGGGGAGGCCGGCAGCTGATCAATCCGCACCCCGATCGCATCGTAAATCGCATTCAGGATCGCCGGGGCGGTGGGCAGCGACGTGGGTTCGCCCACGCCCTTGGCCCCGTGCGGGCCCAGCTCCTCCGGGTTCTCCACGATCACGCAATGGATACGCGGGATATCCAGCGACGTCGGGAGGATGTACTTGGAGAAGCCTGCAGTCTTGGAGACGCCCTCCTCAAGGACGTACTCCTCCATGACCGCCATGCCCATGCCCATGACCACGCCGCCCTCGATCTGGCCCTCCACCCCCTGGGGGTTGATCGCCTTGCCGACGTCGTGCGCAGCCCAGACATCAAGCACGCTCACCTCGCCCGTCTCGGTGTCCACCTCCACCTCAGCGATCTGAGTGCCCCAGACGTAGGTCGACCACGGGTCGCCCTGGCCGGTGTCGGGGTCGAGCCCGAGGCCGACCGACCGCCAGGAGCCGCTGCCTACCAGGAACCGGCCGTTCTTTTTGCAGAAGGCGACCGCCTCGGCCATGCTCATGCGCAGCTCCGGCTTGGAGCGGGACCAGACCACCCGGTGGCGGGCGTCGATATCGTCCGGCGCCACGCCCCAGTGCTCGCCCAGGGCCAGATAGAGC
>JAQBPS010000060.1 GCA_028287415.1 Bacillota bacterium
ATGGTAGGGGTTTGACGAGGCGAACGGAGTAGGTCGCCGCCTAAACTATTTATTAAGAAAGCCATCGCTGGTAGCGGTGGCTTTCTGCATTGGGCGGCAGAGGGCGAGATTGCCGCGAGCCACACCCCGGCTGGGTTTCCCATGGGACCCAATCCGTACTCGTCGCAGCCTGACTGCCCACACATTGGGCCTGCTAGCGGCAAGTCACGCCTGGTATGATTGCATCAGCAGGAGCACAAGGAGGAGTCGCCCCATGGATTGCTCCAGGATGACTCAAGCCTAGTGCATGCAGCCAACCGGGATGGCTTCGGCCCGCTGCACCTGGCGGCGTTCGTCGGTCAGACTGATGCTGTCCGGGCGTTGCTGGTGGGTGGGGCGGAGATCAACAAGGTGATGCAGTCGAAGGTACCGTATGTGCCCTCCAACACGGCATTGCATGCGGCAGTAGCCGAAGGACAGCATCGGGACGTCATAGAGCTCTTGATCTCTGCGGGTGCCGACGTAAACGCGCTCGATAGCAACGGGCACACACCACTGCATAGCGCTGCGTTTCATGATGACACCGACTTGCTCATTTACCTGCTCGCACACGGCGCTGACATGAATCGCCGCGGCGAGGGCGCACCAACCCCGCTGGAGTACGCGCGCCAGCGCGGGAAGGAAGAGGCGGCGACCTTCCTGGCGACTGCCGGCGGCATGGGCGCCGATGACTTGACGGTATAACAAAAGGGCGGCTGCACATGGCAGCCGCCCTTTCTTCATCATCCGCTATACCTTGATACAAGCCACCTGATGACCGGCGCCGACGTCCCGCAGGACCGGCTCCACCTCAGCGCATTCCTTGCTCGCAAGGGGGCACCGGGTCCGGAAGCGGCAGCCCGAGGGCGGGTTCATGGGGCTGGGCAGGTCGCCCTGGAGGACGATCCGCTCACGCTGTACCTCGACGTCCGGGTCGGCGATCGGAATCGCCGACAGGAGCGCCTGGGAGTAGGGGTGGAGGGGGTTGGCGTACAGTTCGTCCGCCGTCGCGACCTCCACGATCTTGCCCAGGTACATCACGGCGACCCGGTTGGAGATATGCTTGACCATCGACAGGTCATGGGCAATGAACAGGTAGGTCAGACCCAGCTTCTGCTGGAGGTCCTCCAGCAGGTTGACCACCTGCGCCTGAATCGACACGTCCAGGGCGGAGATCGGCTCGTCGCAGATGATCAGATCGGGATTCGCCGCCAGCGCCCGGGCGATGCCGATGCGCTGCCGCTGGCCGCCCGAGAACGCATGCGCGTACCTGTCGGCAAAGTCCCGGCGCAGGCCGACCAGATCCAGCAGCTCCTGCACCCGATCCCGCTGGTCCGCCTTGCTGCCGATGCCGTGGTTGCGCAGCGGCTCAGCGATCAGGTCGGAGACCGTCATCCGCGGATTCAGGCTCGCCTGCGGATCCTGGAAAATCATCTGCATGCGGCGGCGGACGGACGACAGCTGGCTCTCCGGGAGCTTGCTGATATCCTTGCCGTCAAACTCGATCGTGCCGTCCGTCGGATCGTAGAGGCGGATCACCGTGCGGCCAGTCGTCGACTTACCGCAGCCGGACTCGCCCACGAGGCCCAGCGTTTCGCCACGGGCGACGCTGAATGAGACCCCGTCGACGGCCTTCAGTACCTTCTGCTCACTGAAGATGCCGCCGCCAGAGACAAAGTGCTTCTTGAGATTCTCGACTCGCAGGAGCGTCTGCTCCTGGCTGACAGTAGCGGTCGCGGCCATTTACACACGCTCCTTTCCGAACTCAGGCCTGGCGACCTTCGGCGCCAGCGGATGGTTGAGCCAGCACGCCGCCGAATGCCCCGCGCCCACCGACTCCAGGGCCGGGTTCTGCTGGCAGATCGCCATGGCGAACGGGCAGCGGGGGGCGAAGCGGCAGCCTGCGGGCGGATGCATCAGATCCGGGGGCTGCCCGTCAATCGGGATCAATCGCTGCTTCTCCCCGGCGTCCAGACGGGGCACAGAGCGCAGCAAGCCCCAGGTGTAAGGGTGCGACGGCTCGTGGTAAATCTCCCGCACAGAGCCGGCCTCAGCGATGCGGCCGCCGTACAGGACGATCACCCGGTCGGCCGTGCCGGCCACCACGCCCAGGTCATGCGTGATCAGGATGATCGCCGTGCCCAGCTTCTTGCGCAGGTCCTTCAGCAGCTCCATGATCTGCGCCTGGATCGTCACGTCGAGCGCCGTCGTCGGCTCATCGGCGATGATCAGCTTGGGGTCGCAGGCGAGCGCCATGGCGACCATCACGCGCTGCCGCATGCCGCCCGAGAACTCATGCGGGTACTGCTTCAGCCGGGCGTCCGGGTTCGGGATGCCAACCAGCCCGAGCAACTCCTTGGCGCGAGCCCGGGCCTGCTGATTCTGCATCCCCATGTGCGACCGCAGGGTCTCCATCAGCTGCTCGCCCACGGTGATCAGCGGGTTGAGCGAGGTCATCGGGTCCTGGAAAATCATGCTCAGCTTGCCGCCGC
>JAQBPS010000725.1 GCA_028287415.1 Bacillota bacterium
AAGGCTACCCCCCAGCGCCTGGCGGAGGTGCGTCAGGAGATGGGTCTGAACCAGCCGCTGCCCGTGCAGTACGGCCTCTTCCTGGCCAACGCGGCTCGGGGGAACTTCGGCCGCTCGTTCATGACCAAGAGCCTTGTTACGGAGGAAATCCGCAATGCCGTGCCCCCGACGCTCGAGCTGTCACTGATTGGCATTGGCCTGGCGATCCTCGTCGCTATACCCGTTGGCGTGCTCAGCGCCACCAAACAGTACTCGTGGTTCGACACCGGCTCTATGACCATGATGCTGCTGGGCGTGAGCATGCCGGTCTTTTGGTCCGGCCTGCTGCTGATGTTAATCTTCGGCGTTGTCCTGCACTGGCTGCCGCTCTCCGGCGTGATCAGCGACCGGGTGACGCTGGAGCACGTCACCGGCATCTACCTGCTGGACAGCGTGATCACCGGCAACATGGAGGCCTTTTGGTCCACCTTGCAGCATCTGATCCTGCCCGGCATTACCCTGGGGCTGATCCCGCTGGCAGTCATCTCTCGCCAGACCCGCTCCAGCATGCTGGAGGTGCTGCAACAGGACTACATTCGGACGGCCCGGGCCAAGGGGCTCGGCCATTCCAGGGTCAACTACAAGCACGCCCTGCGCAACGCCCTGATCCCGGTGGTGACCGTGGTAGGCCTGCAGGTGGGCAGTTTGCTCAGCGGCGCCGTCATCACCGAGACGGTCTTCGCCCGGCCGGGCATGGGCCGTCTTGCTGTGCAGGCGATCTTCGGGCGGGACTACCCGCTCATTCAGGGGATTGTACTGTTCGGCGCCGTCACGGTGGTACTCATCAACCTGATGGTCGACCTGCTTTACGCCTACGTCGACCCGCGGATCCACTACAGCTAGGGAGGGGGCGCTTCCATGGCAGCCGTTGAAACCATCAAGGAGACAGTTAGGGAAAAGCGGCCCCCAAACCGAGCATGGCGCCGGTTCCGGCGGAGCCGCTCCGCCCTGGTGGGCTCGCTGATCCTCGGGGTCCTGATCCTGCTCGTGATCCTGGTGCCTGTGCTGCATCTGCCTGACCCGATCGCGCAGAACTTGCCGGAACAGTTGAAGGCGCCCTCGGCGGTGTATCCGTTCGGCACGGACGAGTTCGGCCGGGACCTGTTCAGCCGCGTGCTGCACGGCGGCCTGATCGCGGTGGAGACGGGCCTGGTGGCCGTCGCCGTATCGGTCTCCGTGGGCATTCTGCTCGGCCTGATCGCCGGTTACTTCGGCGGGGCTGTGGACGTTGTGATCATGGCGGTGATGGACGTTCTGCTGGCGTTCCCATACCTGCTCCTCGCCATGATCGTCGTGGCGATTCTGGGACCGGGGCTCTACAATGCGATGATCGCCGTCGGCATCGTCTACGTGCCGACCTTCGCCCGACTGGTGCGCGGCGTGGTCCTGCAAGTGCGTGAGATGGACTACGTGCAGGCGGCTCACGCACTGGGAGCCAAGGACCTGCCGATCATGCTTCGGCACGTGCTGCGCAACTGTCTGGGCCCGATCCTCGTGCAGGCGTCCCTCAGCGTGGGCTGGGCGATTGTGAACGCCGCCTCACTTAGCTTCCTGGGCCTCGGTGCCCAGCCGCCCACCCCCGAGTGGGGGGCGATGATGTCCAACGGGCGCGAGTACCTGCTCACCGCCTGGTGGATCACCACGTTCCCGGGCCTGGCGATTTTGGTGACAGCCCTGGGCTGCAACCTGCTGGGCGACGGTTTGCGCGACGCCTTGGACCCCAAGGGGAGGTAGCTCATGATGCCGATTGGTGCCAAAGTGCATTCCGGGTTTCAGCGCCCCGACCCCGACCTGGTGGCCCAGCGCGGTGATGTGATCGTGATCAGTGCCGGGGGCGGGCTGTCCACAGCGCTGAACTGACATCGATGCGGGGACCTACGACCGCAGCTGGCCCGCGGGGGCCCTCAAGGCCGCCGGGGTGGCCGGCGATGAACAGGAGGCGGAATAGGCAGTGGATGAACGGATTGATGCGCACTTCCGCGCACAGCGCCAGCGGCATCTCGCAGAGTTGGTGGAGTTCTTGCGGATTCCCAGCTGCAGCGCCCTGCCCGAGCACCGCCAGGATATCGGGGCGGCGGCCGCCTGGGTCGCCGGGCAGCTAACGGCCGCCGGCATCGAAACGGTGCGCGTGCTGGAGACCGCCGGCAACCCGGTGGTCTACGGCGAGTGGCTCGCCGCCGCGGGCAAGCCGACGGTCCTCATCTATGGGCACTATGACGTACAGCCCCCCGACCCCCTGGACAAGTGGGAGACCCCGCCGTTTGAGCCCGCCTTCCGGGAGAACCGGATTTACGCCCGGGGCGTCAGCGACGATAAGGGCCCGCTGTTCCAGGCGATCAAGGCTATCGAGGCGCTCTTGCTGCTCGACGGCCGCTTGCCTCTGAATGTGAAATTCTTGTTCGAGGGTGAGGAGGAGGTCGGCAGCCCCAACCTGCGCCCGTTCATCGAGGCGCATGCGAAGCTGTTGGCCTGCGACCTGGTCGTCAGCGCGGACGGGGCCATGTGGCGGCCGAACGAGCCATCGCTGACTGTGGGCTCCAAGGGCCTGACCGGCCTGGAGATTCACGTCAACACCGCCCGCACCGATCTGCACTCGGGTCGGCACGGCGGCGGTGTGCCCAACGCCCTGCATGTACTGGCCGGTATCGTAGCAGGGCTCCACGATGAGCACGGACGGGTGGCGGTGGCGGGTTTCTACGAAAACGTCCGGGATCTCACGCCAGAGGAGCATCAATATTTTGCCGGGCTGCCCTTCGACGAGGAAGCCTACCGCCAGTCTCTGGACCTCACCGCCCTGGTGGGCGAGGCGGGCTACTCCACCCTGGAGCGCCAGTGGGCCCGACCCACGCTGGACGTGAATGGCATGTGGGGCGGCTTCCAGGGCGCCGGCTCCAAGACGGTCATCCCCTGTGATGCTTACGCGAAGATCACCTGCCGGCTGGTGCCGAACCAGACGCCGGACGAGATTCTGCTCACGCTCGAGAACCACATCCTCAGCCACGTGCCCGCCGGGG
>JAQBPS010000727.1 GCA_028287415.1 Bacillota bacterium
CTTCATCAGGGATCACGTTCGGCGCCGTCCCGCCGTGGATCGTGCCGATCGTCAGCACCGCGCTCTGGAACGGGTCGACGTTGCGCGCCACCACCTGCTGGAGCAGGGTGAGGCACTGCGCCGCCACCATCACCGGGTCAACGCCCAGGTGCGGCGCCGCACCGTGTCCGCCGTTGCCGATGATCGTCACGACAAAATCATCCGGCGACGCGAGCATCGCACCGGCACCGAAGCCCATCGTGCCCGCATTCATGCCAGGAGCGACGTGCAGCCCGAAGATCCCATCCACCTGCGGATTCGCCAGCACGCCGTCCTTGATCATCAGGCTGGCACCGCCGGGGTTGACCTCCTCGCCGGGCTGGAAAATCAGCACGACCGTGCCCGCAATCTCCGCCTGCACCTGCTTCAGCGCCTTCGCCGTGCCCAGCAGCGTCGCCGTATGCACGTCATGGCCGCAGGCGTGCATCACGCCCGGGTGCTCGGACGCAAAGTCCAGGCCCGTCTCCTCGAGAATCGGCAGGGCGTCCATGTCGGCCCGCAGTGCGACGACCTTGCCGGGCTTGCCGCCCCGCAGCACCGCCTTGATCCCGTACCCGCCGAGGCCCGTCTGAATCTCATACCCCAGCTCCTGCAACTGTGCGGCGACGAAGGCGCTGGTCTCTTGCTCCTGGAAGCTGAGCTCGGGGTGCTGATGAAGCTGGCGCCGGGCCGCGACGGCAAACGGGTGGGCCGCCCTGGCCAGCGACCAGATCTGTTCCTTGGTGATGCTCACGATGTACCCTCCCAGAAATGGTTGCCATGAAGATTTCCGCTGGCTGCACCGGAAACCCTGCCCGCCGTGTCACCTTATGACCATCGGTCATCGGAAAAGGCCCACCCGCTCACATGAGCGAATGGGCCGTGGCAAACCGAGCCGATCAGCCGATATTGGTGCAGCACTGGTTGACCAGGACCGTCACGCTGGCCGTGTTGTTGGCCGGGTTCGGATCGAATTCGTTGGCGGTGACAGTTGCCGTGTTCGTGATGCGCCCCGCTGCGGTGGGCACGACCAGAATTCGCACCGTAGCGTTTGCGCCCGGCGCCAGTGTGCCAAGCAGGCACGTCAGGGTACCGTCCGTCAGGGCGCAGGTTCCCTGACTGGGGGTGGCTGAGATGAAGCGGACATTTGGCGGCAGCGTGTCCACAAGCGTGACGCCGGTGGCGGTCGACGGGCCAAAGTTTGTCACGGTGGTCGTGAAGGTCAGCCCCACGCTCACCTCGCCCGTCGCCGCGGCCGTCTTGGTCACAGCCACGTCAGCCGCCAGGATCACCTGGGTGACCGTGACGGCTGTGACAGCCGCGGCGTTGGCCGCGACTGCCGTCGCCCGGTTCGTGATGGGCCCCGCCACGTTGGGTGTGACCTGGATGGTCACGGTTGTGGTGGCCCCCGGGGGGATTGTGCCCAGGCTGCACGTCAGCACGTTGCCGGGGCCGAGCGCACAGGGTGCATTCGCTGAAACGAAGGTGACCCCGGCGGGAAGCACATCCGTCAGCACGACGTTCTCGGCGGGGGCCGCACCGGTGTTCGTCACCGGGATGGTGAAGGTCAGCGTCCCCCCCACAAAAGCCGGGTTGGCGCTGGCGATCTTGGAGATGGCCAGGGAGGTCACAGCGAGCACCAGCGTTTCCTGGGCCGCCAATGCCACGTTCGTGTTCGTGCCCTCGGCACTGGCAATATTGATGATCGGACCCGGTGCCGTGGGGCGAACAACGATGGTCTGGGTCCGGACAGCTCCCGGTGTAAGGGTGCCGAGCGCGCAGGTGAGGGTCTGCCCCGCCACCGTACAGCCGGGTGCTGAGACCAGTGTGACCGAAGCAGGGAGCAGGTCGGTCACCACGACATTAGGGGCGGCGCCCGGCCCGAGGTTCGTGACAGTAAGCGTGTAGGTGAGGTTGCTCCCCACCATTACCGGATCGGGACTGTCCGTCTTTACAATCGCAATCGCCATGGGAGTACCCCCCTGATCTCACAAAATAGGGTTGGTCCTCTCCACAGTATGTGAACCTGTCCCAACGTGTTCCTGCCAGAGCTGCTGCATTTCGTCGCAGCGGACAAGCAGCTCGTCGAGGGTGCCCTCATCCGCAATCCGGCCGTCTTTCATGACGATGATGTGATCCGCCCGGCGCAATGCCGCCCGCCGATGTGAGACCGCGAGGCATGTCGCATCCGGCCGCTCAAACACCCGCTCCCAGAGAATCCGCTCCGTTTCGACATCAAGCGCACTGGAAAGATCGTCGAAAATCAGCAGTTCCGGCTCCCGCACAAACATGCGGGCCGCCGCTGCCCGCTGGATTTGCCCGCCCGACAGGCGCACGCCCCGGGAGCCGACCATCGTCTCCAGCCCGTGATCCATACCGATGAGGTCGCGCTCCATCACAGCCGAGCGCACCGCCGCAGGGATGTCCGCCTGCGCCCCCGGCAGGCCCATCAGAATGTTGTTCGCCAGCGTCTCGCTGAAGAGCAGCGGGATCTGCGGCGTGGCCGCCGTGCGCGGCGGCGTAAAGTGGTTGGCCGGGTCCACGACGACCTCGCCGTTCCACCGCACCTCGCCCGACTGGGCCGGCAGCAGCCCGGTCAGGGCCCGCAGCAGCGTCGTCTTGCCCGACCCGATCCGACCGGCGATGACGGTGAAGTTGCCGCGCCGGAGCGTCAGGTCGATATCAGCAATGCCACGCTCCGATTCCGGATAGCGGTAGGTGAGCCCGGCAACATCCAGGCGCTCCAACCGGTCATCATCCGTACGGACAGGGGCGTCCGGCTCGGGCACATCCTCCCCCAGATAGATCGGCGCATGCCGTGTCAGGCGCTCGGCCGGCGCACCCTGGAGCAGCGCGGTCATCCGGTCGAACGAGACCCCCGTCTGCTTATACATCGCCAGCCACCGGCCCAGGAACTGCGTGAAGTCGGAGACGAAGTTCAGGTAGTAAACGAAGAGTGCGAAGTCGCCGACAGAGAAGTCGCCCGCCTGCATCGCCCGGGCGGACAGCAGCAGCACCAGCCCCGTCCCCAGGGAGGCCATGTTGCCTGCGGCCGACTCCATGACCTGGCTCAGGAGCCGGTCCGACAGCATCGTCTGGCGGCGCCGGTCGTTCAGGCGCCGGAAGTGGCCGATCACACGCTCCTCCGCGCCCGCCACCTGAATCGCCTGGACGGCGCCGAACATCTCGCTGATGACCCCGGTCACCTTCGCAGTGGCATCCCGGCTCAGCCGCCGGTTATGCGCCAGCCGGTTGCCGGCCATGCGAGTCAACGCCGGCACGAGGGCGCAGGGCAGGAAGACAAGCACGGTCATCCTGGCGTTGATGCTCATCAATATGGTGAGGGCTGTGCCGATGAAGACGAGCTGGCCGACGACATCGAGCAGGAGGTCGGCCGTGTCCTCGACCTGACCGACATCGTCACGGAAGCCGCTGAGCGCCTCGCCCGGTGAGACCGGCAGGGCGGCGGCGCCGGGCATCTCCAGAATCCGCTCCAGCAAGTTGCGCCGGAGCAGTCCGGCCATGTTCGTCCGGCTGTAGCCCGCCACGTACATGCCCATCCAGATCACCACACAGCGGGCAAGGGCGACGCCGATCAGCAGGGCGATCAGCGACCAGAGCCCCTGGCCGGCGACGGCGGTGTGGGCGCCGGTCATGCGGTCGAAGAAGGTGCGGGTGACGAGGCCGGGCAGCATCGGCGAGACGTGGATGGCCGTCCAGAGCAGCATGCCCGACAGGTAGAGCCAGGGGCGGTAGGCGATCAGGCGCCGGATGTGCTGATAGGTCTTCATACCAGCACCTCCTCGATGCCCGTCCGCAACAGATGGGCGAAGCGTGAACCCGGGTCGGCGGCGAGCTGCGCCCGCCCCCCCTCCTCCAGCACCCGGCCGTCCTCAAGAATCAGGATGCGGTCGGCCCGCTGGATCGTGGCCAGCCGGTGTGCGATGATGATGCCCGTCCGCCCGGCCATCAGCCGGTCGACGGCCCGTTCGAGCAGCGTTTCGGTGGCGGGGTCGAGCCGCGAGGATGCCTCGTCGAGGATGACCAGGCCGGGGTCCGCAAGGAAGACGCGCGCAAAGGCGAGGAGCTGGGCCTCGCCGGCGGACAGCCCGCCGCCGCCCGATTCGAGTTCGGTGTCGAGGCCGTTCGGCAGCGAGTTGAGCCAGGGGCCGAGGCCCAGCTCTTCGAGCACGGCCGTCATGTGCGCATCATCGGTGGTGGTGTCGAAAAAGGTCAGGTTGTCGCGAACGCTGGCGACGAAGAGCTGCACATCCTGGGTGACAAAGCCGACCCGTTTGCGCAGGTCGGCGACGCGGGCATCCGTCGTAGCGATGCCCCCCAGCCGGATCTCGCCGGCGCTGGGGTCGTAAAAGCGCAGCAGCAGCCGGGCGAGGGTCGACTTGCCGCTGCCGGTCCGGCCGAGCAGGCCGAGGATGGCGCCGGGGGTCAGGTCCAGCGTCAGGTTGTGGAGCACCGGGTCGCCGGCGTCATACTCGAAGCCGACATTGTCGAGGGTGACGGAGAGGCTGCCCGTCGGGATCGGCGTGCCTTTTGGCCCATCCTGAATGCGGGATTCGGTGCGGAGCAGCTCTTCGACGCGGTCGACGCTGGCGCCCGCCTTCTGGAGCTCCTGAAGCTGGGTGCGGATCTGCTCCATCGGCCGCCGCAGCAGCTCGGTATAGCTGAAGAGCAGGTAGACCGTGCCCGCCGTCATGGCGCCCTTCAGATAAAGGTAGGCGCCGATGCCCAGGGCGACTGCGTTGCCGATCGTAAACATGGCGAGGGAAGAGGTCCACATGAGGGATATGGTGTTCATGGCGCGGATGTTCGACCTGAGCAGCCGGTTCAGCATCAGGTAGAACTTGTGCATGACAAAGCCCGTGGCGCCGCTGGCGCGAATCGCCTCGGTGCCGGCCAGCTGCTCGCCGATGAAGCCGAAGTTCTCGGCGATCACCTGGCGCCAGTCGGTCCAGATCGGGGTCGCATAGCCGTGAACGACGGCGAGGATGTAGAACGCCCCGCCGGCGAAGGCGCTCATCGCCAGCCCGGCCCGCCAGTCCTCACGGAAGAGCAGGATGAGCACGCCGGCCATCAGGACGACGTTGCTGAGCACATCGATAATCAGCTGCGAGAAGAAGTTGGATAAGGCCGTGACGTCGCCGTCGATGCGCTCGACCATCTCGCCCTGGGTCCGGGCCTTGTGGAAGCTCAGGTCGAGCTTGAGGCAGTGCGCGGCCACGTCGGCGCGCAGGTCGTTGGTCGCGGTCCAGCTCACCTGCTCGCCCACGTACCGGGCGAGGGCGGTCAGGATCTGGGTGCTGAGGGCGAGGATGATGAAGAGCAGGGCCTGCCGGGGCAGGGAGCTGGTGTTGGTGCCGCCCATCGCGGTGTCGAGGAAGCGGCGGAGGATCTGGGGGTTGTAGAGCTGGAGGGCTACGCTGGTGCCGAGCAGGGCGGCCAGTAGGGCCACGCGCTGCCA
>JAQBPS010000731.1 GCA_028287415.1 Bacillota bacterium
CTGGGCCTGGGCCGTACTCAGGGCTTGGGCCGCACTCAGGACTTGGGCCGTACTCAGGGCCTGGGCCGCACTCTGGGCCTGGGCCGCACTCTGGGCCTGGGCCGTAGTCAGGGCTTGGTCTGCACCCCCCGCTTGATCAGCGCCATCGGCCTGAGCCTGGACCGGCACTGCCGCCCCCGGCGCCCACGCCCGACCTGGCCCGGGCACCGGGTCCGTTGCCCCGTGGCCCGCACCACGGTCGCCCCTGCCCCCCGGCACGGCCTTGAACCGTGCCCCAGGGAGCGCCTTGCGCAGCACGCCCGCAAAGGCGTGATCGTGCGCTGCCGCAGCGGCGGCGCCCCGTTGCCCCGGCTCATTCCATGCCTGGGGCTGGACCGCTGTCGATCCCATCGCTGTGGTGGGTACCATCTGTGCCAATCGCTTCCCACCTTTCGTCAGGATCCGCTATAGCTACCCTGCCGGCGAAAAGCACCGGCAAGCTTTGATTACGGGTTAGTCGGAGCGGGGACGAACTGCATGCGGCGGAGCAGCCGGGCCGACCGGGTCTGATCCAGGCCGCTCAGGATCTTGCCCACCTCGTCCGCTCGCATGTACTTCAAGACGGCGATCACCTCGTCGTCGGTCATCACACCGAAGAGCTGCACCACGGCGGCGCTCTTCATCGAGCGGACCACCTCGACCCGGTCCAGCTCGGTCTGCAGCTGTCCCTTGAGCTGTACCGTGAGGCTTGCGGCCTCAGCCTGACCCTGATCCAGTGCGCGCTGCTGGTCGGCAGCAGCCGACTCGGCCAGCTTCACCGCAGCCTCGCGCCTGGCGACCTCGCTCTCACGCTGCTCCACGTCCGCCAATCGCTTGGCGACCTGCGCATCCAGTGCGGCGACCGCTGCGTTGCCGGCTACAGACTTGTCAGCCGGGCGGGACGCCGGGACCTGTGCGCTGACCGGCTTGTTCCAGAGGACTGGCCAGACCGGGCCTGCGAAGAGGAGCTTGCCCGCAAGGGGAACCCCGACAAGCCGCAGGCGCAGCGGCTCCACCGTGCGGCCCAACACATAGGTGAGCCCCAGGAGCAACACCGCCACAATCACCAGTCCGCGGAGCCACCGCGAAGCACCGCCCCGATTGGGCGGCAGGGATAAGAGGCCGGGGCTTCCGGGACCCCCTCCACCCAGGCCCGGCAACGAGCGCACGCCGCCCGGTGGGATCCGGCTCGCACCGGAACTCATGTGGTTCACGCTCCTCTTCTTATATGTCGAGATTGTTGGCCGCTTTTTTAAGCCCCGGGCTGGCGCCGAGCTCATCGAGTACCTTCTGCTCCTCAACCAGCGCCTCGAGCGTGTACTGCTCAAGCCGCCGCTCCCGCAGGCGCTCAAGTACCCGC
This sequence comes from Bacillota bacterium, assembly GCA_028287415.1. Lineage (GTDB taxonomy): Bacteria > Bacillota > Sulfobacillia > Symbiobacteriales > Symbiobacteriaceae > RYN-353. The sequence continues at coordinate 1,379 of JAQBPS010000731.1, forward strand.
TCCCGCTGCCGGGCCGCCATCAGCGCCTCGCGGCGTTGGCCGACCACCTGTTCCGCCATCGATACCTGCTGCTCCGCCTGCGCCACCGCTCGCTGGAGGAACGCCAGGTAGCTGCGCAGCGTGCCGAACTCGGCGGCGGTAATCCCTGTCTGCTCCCGGATGCTTGCCTCCTCCGTGCGGTCCGCGAGCTCCTGGTGCGCCATCATCGCCCGCTGCTGTGCCTGGTCCAGGGCCGACAGCGCCAGGGCCAGCGCCCGCTTCGCCTGCTCCGTCTCCTGGGAGCGCAGCTTCAGGACCTTATCAAGCGAAAATGTAAACCTTTTCACACGGCGCTACTCCCCTTCCGGGAAGATTTCCGCCAGCGCACCGAGGGCCGTGGGCAGGTCGATCAGCTCGTCGGTCGCCTGCTGCAAGTAGCGGTTGATGCCGGGCAGCTTGCGCAGTGCATAGTCCAGGGCCGGGTTGGCGCCGGACTGATACGCACCGATGTTGACCAGGTCCTCATTCTCCCGGTAGAGCGCCAGATTCGCCCGCAGCCGGGCGGCGGAGCGCCGGTGCGTCTGAGTCGTCACCTGCGGCATCGTCCGGCTGACGCTGGCCAGCACATCAATCGCCGGATAGTGATTGAGCGAGCCCAGCCGCCGGGAGAGCACGATGTGCCCGTCCAGGATGCCCCGCACCGCATCTGCGATCGGCTCGTTCACATCATCGCCATCGACCAGTACCGTGTAGATGCCGGTGATGGAGCCCTGCGAGCCATTGCCCGACCGCTCCAGCACCCGCGGCAACATCGCGAAGACCGAGGGCGTGTAGCCCCGGGTGGCCGGCGGCTCGCCCACGGCGAGGCCGACCTCCCGCTGCGCCATCGCCAGACGGGTGACCGAGTCCATCATCAGCAACACGTCGAGCCCCTGGTCCCGGAAGAACTCAGCGATCGCCGTTGCCACCAGGGCGCCCCGGATGCGCACCAGGGCCGGCTGGTCCGACGTGGCGACCACCACGACCGACCGGCGCAGCCCCTCCTCGCCCAGGTCCTCCTCGATGAATTCGCGCACCTCACGGCCGCGCTCACCCACCAGGGCAATCACATTCACATCAGCCGTCGTGCCACGAGCCATCATACCGAGCAGCGTCGACTTGCCCACGCCGGAACCGGCGAAAATGCCGATGCGCTGCCCCTTGCCAACAGTCAGCAGCCCGTCGATCGCCCGGACGCCCGTGGAGAGCGGCTCAGTGATTCTGCGGCGTGACATGGCATCGGGGGGCATCGCATTGACGGGATACTGCTGAGCCGCCGCCAGCGGTCCCTTCCCGTCGAGTGGGCGGCCCAGCCCGTCCAGCACCCGGCCGAGCAGTTCCGGCCCGACCGGCACCGGCTGTGCGGCGCCCGTCGCCCGGACCTCCCAGCCCGGGGAGAGACCATCCAGCGAGCCCAACGGCATCAGCAGCACCTGTTTCTCCCGAAAGCCGACGACCTCGGCCCACAGTCCGGTGCCGTCGCCGGTCCCGGGCGAGAGCCAGCACAGCTCGCCCACCATCGCCCGCGGGCCCCGGGACTGGATCACCAGCCCCACCACCCCGGTCACCTGGCCGATCAGCGGGGCGGTTTCCACCCCGGCAATGCGACCGCGCAGCTCTTGCCAGTTCAGCGCCACAGTTACTGCTCCTCCGTCCGAATCTTCGTCGCGAGCACGTCCAGCTGGCTTTCCAGGCGCCCGTTCACGAACCCCTGGCTGCCCTGGACGACAAAGTCGCCGGGACCCAGGGCCGGGTCGCCATCGACGTCCAGCTTGCGGGTGCCCGGCACGGCGGCCAGCAGCCGCCCCCGGTGCTCCTCAAGCACGGCCAACGCTTCCACGCTCACCCGGATCTGCGGCTCCTCCTCGCCCTTCAACTTGGCGAGGGCGGCTTCCAGCATCGGCACGAACGCCTCAGGCCGGAGCGTGAGTTCTGCTTTCAGCACCTGGCGTGCCATCGCCATCGCCAGGTCATGCAACTGCTCGCCGGATGCGTCCAGCAGCAGGGAGCGCTGCTCCAGCGCCTCCTGCCGAATCGTCTCCGCTGAGTGCTGCGCCGCCGCGATGATCAGCTCGACCTCGGCCCGGGCCTCGGCCAGCAGCGCTTCCGCTTCGGCCCGGCCGCCGGCCAGCCCGGCCTGGTAGCCCTCCGCCTGGCCCAGAGCAAAGCCGGAGGCCTGCGCCTCCGCCTGGATCGCCTCAGCCCCCTCGCCGGCCCGGGTGATCAGGTCGTGAGCCTGCGCCTCCGCCTCGGTGAGGCGGAGGCCGCCAGTCTCCTCGGCCTCCTCCAGGACCGCCATCGCCCGGCGCTCCATGGCACGGGCGCGGGCCTCTACGGCCCGGGCCTGCTCCAGCAGCTGGAGCGCCTCGCGGGTCTCCTCCAGCGTGCGCTGCAGCCCTTCCCGATCGTGCGCGTCGTCGGGTGAAACGCCAGCACCCAGATCGCCAAAGGCGGCCTGCTCCAGCGGCGGGAAGGCGAAACGGGCCAGGGACACGTGCTCGGCCTTGATGACACGGGCGCGCGGCGCCCGGTTCCCGGGGCTGCGCTCAGACGACAATGTCCTCGCCTCCGCCTCTGCTGCCAACGACGATCTCGCCCAGCTCCTCGAGCTTGCGGATGATGTTGACGATCTTGGTCTGCGCCTCTTCCACATCCCGCAGGCGGACGGGGCCGAGGAAGTCCATCGCCTCGCGCAGGTTCTCCTGTGCCCGCCGCGAAATGTTGCCGAGGATCTTGCGCTTGACCTCCTCGCTGGCCACCTTGAGGGCCAGGGGCAGGTCCCGCTGCAGGTCCACCTCGCGCAGCACCCGCTGCAGCGAACGGTTGTCCAGCGTGACCACATCTTCGAAGAGGAACATCCGCTTCTTGATCTCCTCGGCCAGGGCCGGGTCCTGCACCGCCAGCGATTCCATGATCGTCTTCTCGGTGGAGCGGTCGACCCGGTTGAGCACATCCACTACCGACTCGACGCCGCCCGCCACCGTGTAGTCCTGGTTGACCAGGCTGGCCAGCTTGCGCTCCAGGACGCGCTCCACTTCCTTGAGGACCTCGGGGCTGGTCCGGTCCATGATCGCAATGCGGCGGGCCACATCGGCCTGACGCTCAGGCGGCAGGGATGCCAGCACCACGGAGGCCTGCTCCGGCGCCAGGTAGGCCATGATCAGAGCGATCGTCTGCGGATGCTCCCCCTGGATGAAGGAGATCAGCTGGTTCGGGTCCGCCTTGCGCACAAAGGAGAACGGCCGCACCTGGAGGCTGGCGGTCAGCCGCTGGAGGATCTCCATCGCCTTGGTCGTGCCGAGGGCGCGGTCCAGGATCTCCTTGGCGTAGTCCATGCCGCCCTGGGAGATATACTGCTGGGCCTGATAAATCTGGTAGAACTCATAGATCACTTTCTCGCGCAGCTCCGGCGCAATCTGCCGCTGGGAAGCGATCTCCAGCGCCAGGGACTCGATCTCCTCTTCGCGCAGATGGTGAAACACCTTGGCGGAGAGCTCGGGCCCCAGGGAAATCAGCAGAATCGCGGCCTTCTGGCGTCCGGAGAGCTCTTTAGCAGCGGTTTGAGCCAAGCGTGTTCACCCTTTATTGCTCGGAAATCCAGGTCTTGAGCAGGCTAGCGACCGCCTCGGGGTTGACCTTGGCGATCTTCTCCACCTTCTCCTTCATGCGCACCTTGGCCGGATCGACACCCAGCTGCTCAAGGAAGTCGTCACCCAGCAGCGCAATCTCCTCTGGCGCCAGCTCGGCCAGATTCGCCAGGCCATCGCCGGTCCGGACGCCATCGCCGGTAGCGCCAGCGTGCATGCCATACGCGTCGGCGGCTGCGGACAACTCCAGGTCACTTACGGGAATGCCGCCCATCATAGCGCCTTCCGGTCCGGCAAAGACCGGTTCCAGCACCGGCCGGCGCGGCTTGATCGCCACGAAGAAGAAGCCGATGCCGCCCAGCGTGAGCGCAACCGCCAGCAGCAGATAGAGCCAGTTCGGGGTGCCGGTCGTCACGGGCGGGACGGGCTGTTTGAACTGGTCCAGCAGGTTCGGGGCGAACTGGATAGCGGCCAGCTCCACCTTCGCCTTGCTGCCCATGGCCGTGGTGACCACGGTCTTCAACGCCTGCTCCTGCGCCGGCGAAATGGTGCCGGTGGCGCTATTGACGAAAACGCCGACCGAGATCTCATCGATCGCGCCACCCGGCTTCTCCGTCGTCGTCTTGGTCTGGTTGACCAGGTAGTTCACAATGTTATTGACTTGATCAGATGAAAACTTACCGCCTGGCGTGGCCGTGGTGCCCGGGTAGCCGGGGGCATTCGGGGCGTTCGGATCGGCATTCGGGGTGGCACCCACGGGGGACTGCGCACCGGTCGGCGTGACGCCGTCGGTAGTGGTGTGGCCAAGCTGCTCACTGACGGGAATGCCCTTGCCGCCGGGGCCGGTACCCTTGTAGTCCATGGCTTCAACCACGGCGCGATCCCAGTTGATCACCGGGCGGACAATCACTGAGGCATTGCCCACGCCGACTACCTTCTCCAGGCCGTCTGTCAGCTGCTTCTGCCAGTGGTCCTGCAACTGTGCGACCACCGCCAACTGGTCCGTTGCGGCCTGACCGAGGGCAGCGGTGGGGTTCGGCTTCTGGAACGCATCGCCGGAGACAACGCGGCTTTGGGAGGCGTCCATCACGACGACCGAGGTCTTATCCAGCCCTTCGACGGCGCCGGCCACAGTCTCCATGATCGCCTCAACCATCGGCGTGGTCAGTTGCTGACCCCGCTTGGGCTGCACCACCACCATCGCCTTGGGCGGCTTCTCCTGATCCTTGAACAGCGCGGTGTTGTTCATTGGCAGCGAGATCTGCACCCGGGCGTTTTCAACCACGCTCATCGACTTGATCGCCCTGCCCAGATTTGTCTCCATCTGGTTGATCCAGATGAGGCGCTTGTCCGACTCAGTGTTGCTCCACGAGTTGCCCGTCCAGGGCTGGGACGCCCAGACCGTACCGGTCGGATCGAGGTTGATCTCTGCCAGGGCCAGCTTGGACCGGTATTCATCGCCCTGTTGGACCTGGAACGTATAGCCGGTTCCGCTCTGCGTAAACGGAATCTTAGCCTCATTAAGCTTCGCAGCGACCTTCGGCGCATCCGCCGGGTCAAAGGTACCCAGCGTTACATAAGCGGGCCTGGACCACACAAAACTGAGCGCCGCTGCAACAACCAGAAAGAGTGCAACGCCGCCCAGCAACACCTTACCAACAGGCCTCGCCCATAATTCCTTCGCCTGTTCCCATATGCGGGCGAAGTCCAACCCGTCTCACCTCTCCAGGGATTCCCCTCACTGCTCGGGTCCGCAGGCGCCGCTGTCGTTAGACCGGCATCCGCATGATTTCCTGATACGCTTCAAGGACCTTGTTGCGCACCTCCACCGTGAGCGTCAGCGCAAGCGTCGCCTTCTCGGAGGCGATTGTCACCTCGGCGACATCCTTGATCTCGCCCGTAGCGAGCTTCTGGGCGGCGGTGGCCGCATCGGTCTGCGCTGTTTGGACGTTCGCCAGTGCCTCCTGAAGGAACTGGCCGAACTCCTTGACCGTGCTGTCAGCGGTCGCCCCGCTGGGCTTCTGGAGCTGATCGATCCTCGGAGTGAGCGGAGCGGCCCCAATGCGAATATCCATGGTCTACCCCTCCCTGCCTAACGGCCAATCTGCAGTGCTGTGGAGACCATCGACTTGAATGCATTCAGCGCCGTGACGTTCGCCTCATAGGCGCGGGAGGCCGAAATCAGGTCGACCATCTCCGTGACTGTATCAACGTTCGGCAGCTGTACATACCCGTTCTGGTCAGCGTCCGGGTTTGATGGGTCGTACTTCACCTTGAACGGCCGCTGATCATGGACCACCTGGAGGACCCGCACGCCCTGCCCGACCTCAACGTCGGGGCTGGCAGCGTCGGCTGCTGTCGGACCCCCAACCATGCTCTGCGAAAGGGAGGAAGCGAATGAGGGGCGGCTGCCCAGCACGACCATCTCGCGCTGGTAGGGCCCGCCCGCGGCGGTCCGGGTGGTGTTGGCATTGGCGATGTTGTTGGCGATCACGTCCATGCGCAGCCGTTCGGCTGTCAGGCCGGAAGCGCTTGTTTCCAGCGGGGAGAACCACTTGATCATCTACCTACTTCCTCCCTTCCGTGATGACGGTGCGCAGGCGGTTGAACTCATCGCTCACCGAGCGCACCAGGGCCTCGTACCACAACTGGTTGGCTGCGAGCTTGGCCATCTCGGCCTCCGGGTCCACGTTGTTGCCATCCTGGCGCATCACGCCGTTGGTGACCGGGACGACCATCGGGAGCACGGGCCCTGGCGCAGTGGCCACCGCGGGGATGGGGATATGGCGCGGATCGGTGGTAATGCCCTGTAACTGGGGGGATGCGGCAGGGCCATCAAGTGCTTGCTTGAGCCGATCCTCAAAGGAGACCTCCGAGGCCTGAAACCCGGGCACGTTCACATTCGCAAGATTGTTGGCGATCACTTGATGACGCAGGGTGGCCGCCTGCATGGATTGCTCCAGCGTCCCCACGATCTTCGGAAACACCGCCATGGACTCCCCTCCCCGCGGGACTTTTGTCCTACACCTACTTACGAATCATACGAGAATAAGTTCGGTAATGGATCAGTAAAAACCGTACATTTTAGATGTAAACGACAGATCACAGTCGGATTAACATTCTCCATTCTCATATACAGATCAGCCAGTACCTGGACATCTTATATGTATTTAATGGCAAGGATTAAAAACCCTCCTGGTAAACGGGAAAATGAGGCAATGGTCCTGTTTATCGGAAATGATCCGGGACCGGGATAGGGCGGGCGCCGGGGCGGGGCATAGGCTCCGTTAAAGCAGAAGCCCCGTGACGGCGTTGACGTCACGAGGCGAAGGAAAACCCCCACCGTTTCCGTCAAGCGTTGGATGCTTAACACGGAAGCGGTGGGGGTTTGACGAGGCGACCGGGGCTAGCGACGATTACTAGAGGCGGGGCAAGGAACAAACGCCCCGAAACTGCGAGTTCAGCGTTCGGGGCGTTTGTTTCGCCGTCGAAAGGTGAAGGGGGGGCTGCGCTCAGCGACGGCGCACAAAGCGCCCCACACGCTCAAATCGTTATGTGCGGGGCGCTTTGAGCTTGCCCCTCTTCACTTTAACGAAGCTTGCGGAGCTCTTCGACCAGGCGATCGTTCAGCACCTTGATGTGGGTGCCCTTCATGCCCAG
>JAQBPS010000741.1 GCA_028287415.1 Bacillota bacterium
GGCGGGGGGATGATCGGCGCCGGCTGGGCCCGCCTCCTCCGGCAGCACGGGCATACAGTGGCGGTGCATGACGAGCAGCGAGAGCGCAGCGAGGCCACGCTGGCCGCGGCCGTCGCCGGCGCCGATCTTGTGATCGAGGCAGTGGTGGAGGTGGAGCAAGTAAAGCGAAGGGTCCTGGCGCAGGCTGCGCAACACGCTCCTGCCGAAGCGCTGCTGGCCTCGTCCTCCTCGGGCATCCTGCCCAGCCGCCTTCAAGAGGGGCTGCCCCGCCCCGAGCGGATGCTCGTGCTGCACCCGCTGCACCCGGTGGAGCTGCTGCCGGTGGTGGAGGTGGTGCCGGGCGCCCGGACAGCCCCCGAAGCCGTGACCCGCGCCGCCGTGCTCCTGCGTGCCCTGGGCAAGCTGCCGGTCATCCTCAAGCGAGAGGCGCCGGGCTACGTCGTCAACCGCCTGGCAGCAGCGCTCTGGCGGGAGGCGATCAACCTGGTGCTTGAGGGCGTTGCTGATCCCGAGAGCGTTGATATTGCCGCCTCCCGCGGCCCTTGCCTGGGCTGGGCGATCCAGGGGCCGTTCCTCACCTACCAGCTGGCGGCGCCGGGCGGACTGGGCGCGTTCATGGCACACCTGCACCCCGCGTTCCAGGCGATCTGGGCGAGCCTCGCCGACTGGGAGGCTGTCCCGCCAGGTGGCATTGAACGCCTCGCCGAGATGGCAGCACAGGTCTATGGCGGCCGGGAGGCCGAGTACGCCCGGCAACGTGACCGGGCGCTTACAGCCGTGCTGAATCAACTCAACGACGATGGCAGCTCTTTCGACAGCATCAGACCCCACAGCTGAAAGCCGTGGCGGAGCGACGAACTCTGCCCCAGCGGGTTGTGCGCATGCGTCCAGTTGGCGGCCTTGCCGATGCCGATCGACCGCAGGTAGTCCTCCGCGGCCGCATGCATCGCCTGCGCGAGCCCCTGGCGCCGGAAGGCCGGTTCCACGTAAATATCCGCCATGTACCCGTGGGGCTGCCCGGTCTTGTCATTCTCCTGAAGCCCCACCAGCAGGAAACCGACTGGCTGCCCACCCTCATCCGCGACGATCGCCGTGCCGAATTTCGACTGGAGCATGGCCATCAGGTTTTGCTGAGCGTTCGCCGCCACCTGTTCCAGCGTGGTATGGGCCTTGTCGTCCGCCGGTGTGATCTCCCATGTGGCAATGTTCGACATCCGCTGGAGATCCGGCAGGTCCGATGGCTGCCAGTAGCGCAGCCGGGGCATGGCGATCCCTCCTTTTACATCCGCCTCTGTAGCCTACGTACCTACCAGGTGGTGGTGACATACCATAACAGCATCGCCATCAATCGTGGAGGAGGAGCCGTCTTGTACAGCTACCGGATCTGGCAGCCGGACGATCTCCCATGGCTGTTCCACGCGGCGGCTGCCGGTGCCTGGGAGAGCGCGTCCGATGAGGAACGGGCCGCCGCTGCGCCCCAGCTGATCGCCTCCGGGGCGCAGCAGCTGCTGCAATCTGTGCTGAGTGCGGGCACGGGTACGGCGATCATCGCCACGGCGCAGGGGGGACCCGTCGGTTTCGTGCTGTTCGCTGTCGGCCCGGATTCTACGACCGATGAGCCGAACGGCTACCTCATGTCGGGCTGGGTCGACCCACAGCACCGGCGCCGAGGTATTTTCCGGCAGCTGCATGCGCTGGCAGAGCGCATCCTCGCCCAGATCGGCATCAGGAAAGCGAAGATCTGCACCGGCTTACATAACCAGGCGGTCGTCAACCTCGCCCGCCAGGCGGGGTACGCGCCGGAGGGGCTCATCGGCATCAAAGAGCTGTAGTGAGAGACGGGCATTGCCCGCCGTTACAAGCTTTCCCACGGCACCTTATGCACCTGTCGCTGTTGGTTACATAAGCTGTAGAGGAGCAAGGTAAATTCAACATTCTGCCGTAACGAGTTCAGGCGGCAGGTTGTGGAAGTTGCTGAGCGACCGGAGACGGTCCACGAATAGAATGGCGCCCATCCCTGTACAGATCGAGAGGAGGTCCACTCGTGGCCCTTAAAAGTTCTCGGGTTGTCAGTTCGTCATCATGCCCGGTGACGACGAACGTACCTGTCACCATCACCTGTCCAACGCCCACCGCGGTCTTCCCGACTGCCATTTCGCCCACGGAAGTGCCGGTCTTCCCGACTGCCATTTCGCCCACGGAAGTGCCGGTCACCGGGACGGACGTGAACGCCCTGCTGGCTCAGCTCGGTCTCAGCCCGACCACCGGCGCCGTCTGCCCGACCGCCGTGAGCCCGGCTACCTGCACACCGGGGCAGATCTGTAACAATCCCCTGGCCCAGCTTAGTGCCGTCAACCCGTTTGCGGCGCTGGCTGCCAGTAACCCGGCGGCTGCCCTGGCTGCGCTGAGCCCGGTGCTCGGCATTTTCAACCCGGCGATCAATGCGAACGCAGCCCTCCTGGCGTTCAACCCTGCCGGTGCACCAACCCAGGCGCTCGACGGCACCAAGGGTCCGGCCACCCTGCCCTTCGGGAAGTTCTTCAAGAACCCGTGGTGCACACCGTTCGGCATTTAACCGTTGGGAGCCGCCGTGATCCACCTGCCGGCGCCTTTTACGTATAGGAGGTGAATCACCATGGCTGCCAACACGCCCGGTCAAGGCTTTGCGAACCCCGCAACGCAACTGGGTGCCCTCAATCCGTTAGCGGCTTTCGCTGCGGCAAATCCGGTCGCAGCCCTCGCCTTTGCCAACCCCATGCTTGGCATGTTCAACCCGGCGACCAATCCGAACGCTGCCCTTCTTGCATTCAACCCGTTCGCCGCCCCGAACTTGGCGCCCTCCAGCACACAGGCTCCCGCGACATCACCCTTCGGCTTTCCATTTCCGTTCTGGGGCATCTAACTGGTGGCAGGGGGGCGAAGGCCCCCCGCTCGCCTTATCAGGGGGCAAAAGCCGTGAGCCATCTGCGCCCTGGCGGCACTGTCGCAGGAGGCGGCTCCGCCCGCGCTCTTCCCCGGCCTCTGGCGCTACAATTCCGCGGTCAACCCGAATGCAGCGCTGCTCGCATTCGCCCTGGCGTGGCCGCATTTGCGTTGGCCGGTGGCGTGATGGATGGCGCCACGTCTCATGCTGTGGCGGGGCGGCGCGTATTTATCAAACGGGGCAGGAGTGCCGGAGGGAAAAGGCGAATCTTTTACAAGTTTCCTCACCCTTCGCCTCCAACATATTGAACCGAACGTTTGGTAGGGAGATGAGGCCCTTATGCCGCACGAAGAGCGCAAGAAGCGCTTCAGCGGGGTATCCGACCGGGAGGTCAAGCCGTACTACGGACCCGAGGACGTACAGGGCCAGGACTACAGCCGGGATCTGGGAAACCCCGGCGATTACCCGTTCACTCGCGGCGTCCATCCGACCATGTACCGCGGCAAGCACTGGACCATGCGCCAGTTCGCCGGCTTCGGCTCTGCGGAGGAGACCAACGCACGCTTCAAGTTTCTGCTGTCGCAGGGGCAGACCGGCCTCTCCACCGCGTTTGATATGCCGACGCTGCTGGGGTACGACTCAGACCATGCCTACGCCAACGGCGAGGTCGGCAAACTCGGCGTCGCCATCGACTCGTTACGGGACTTCGAGATCCTGTTTGCGGGCATCCCGCTGGATCAGGTCTCCACGTCTATGACCATCAACCCGCCCGCCTCGATCATGCTCTGCATGTACCTCGCGGTGGCTGAGCAGCAGGGGGTGGGCTGGGACCAAGTCTCAGGCACGATCCAGAATGACATTCTCAAGGACTACATCGCCCAGAAAACCTATATCTACCCGCCGGAGCCCTCCCTGCGCCTGATCACAGATATCATGGGCTTTACGGCCAAGCATGTGCCCAAGTGGAACACGATCTCGATCTCGGGCTACCACATCCGCGAAGCCGGCTCGACCGCGCTCCAAGAGATCG
>JAQBPS010000818.1 GCA_028287415.1 Bacillota bacterium
AGGAGCAAACGCCCCGACACTGCGAATTTAGCGGTTGGGGCGTTTGCTCCGCCGCCGAGAGTATGAGAGGGGCAAGCTGCAAACGCCCCGTACATTACGATTTTAGCGTGCGGGGCGTTTGCTGCGCAGTCGTGGAGCGCTCTGACCCCCTCTCATTTAAATAAATTAAGCCCCCCGCCGATGCTCCATGCCGACCATTTTCTGAATGTCCTTCATGAAGTAAAGCTCGATCGCGCCAACCGGACCGTTACGGTGCTTGGCCACGATCACCTCGACCATATTTTTCTTCTCCGACTCGGGGTCATAATAGTCATCACGGTACAGGAACGCCACCATGTCGGCGTCCTGCTCAATGGCGCCGGACTCACGCAGATCGGACAGCATCGGGCGCTTGTCCTGGCGCTGCTCCACGGATCGGGAGAGCTGTGAGAGGGCGATCACCGGCACCTTCAGCTCACGGGCAAGCTGTTTGAGCGAACGGGAGATCTCGGAGATCTCCTGCTGGCGGTTTGCCTGCGACCCGGGCCTCTGGGGAATGCTCATCAGCTGCAGGTAGTCGATGATGATCAAGTCCAGCCCGTGCTCCTGCGCCACCCTGCGGGACTTGGCACGCACTTCGGGCAGCGGACAGTTTGGGGTGTCATCAATGAAAATGCCCGACTCCGCCAGCGTTGCGAGGCCGCTGCCCAGCCGCTGCCAGTCCTGGTCCTGGAGCTGACCCGTGCGCAGCTTGTGACCGTCCACCGCCGCCTCAGATGCGAGAAGGCGCAACGCCAGCTGTTCGGCACCCATTTCCAAGCTGAAGAACATCACCTTGGCACCACCGAGTACAGCGGCATTGCGGGCAACGTTCAGCGTGAACGCTGTTTTACCAACCGAGGGACGGGCGGCGACAATCACCATGTCCGAAGGCTGGAAGCCGGAGGTCATCTGATCCAGGTCCCGGAAACCCGAGGTGACGCCACTGGTGGTGCCCTTGGAGCTGTACAGGAACTCAAGGTGCCCGTAGGCGGTCACCAATGCGTCTTTAATATGGATGTAGCCCTTTGTAGAACGCCGTTGCGTAACGGAGAAAATCGACTTCTCAGCGTCGACCAGCGTTGCGTCCATATCCTCGGTGGAGTAGCACTCATCGACGATTTTGCGCGCGACGGTCTGAAGCCGGCGCAACGTGGCCTTTTGCTCCACGATGATGGCATACTGCTGAACGTTGGCGGTGCTCGGGACCATGTTGATCAGGGTGGTCAGGTAAGTAAGCCCACCCACCTCATCTAGATGCCCGCGCTTGCGCAGCTCGTCCTGCACGGTGATCAGGTCGACTGGCTCGCCACGGTTGAAAATCGCAATCACGGCCGTATATAGCTGCTGGTGTTTATCCGCGTAGAAGTCTTCCGGCCCGAGCAGGTTAGAGACGGTCACCACGGCATCCCGGTCGATCAACATCGCCCCGAGCACCGATTGCTCCGCTTCGAGATTCTGCGGCGGGACACGTTCGCTGAAGGCGTTCATCTTCGCGCCCTCCAAACATAAGTTCTCCCATGATTCGTGGATTCGTGGTGATCCGCCGCGAATCCTTTTGTCATATCATGAGAGACGCAGAAGGGCCGGGCAGTTCCCGGCCCTCCGCTTTAGCTCGCTGTCTTTACGTCGGGCCGGACATCATCTGCGAACAGCAGGGTCATCGCATCCTCAATGGTTGCCGCATAGCAGACCTCGATGCCGCTCACTTCCGCCGGCACATCCTTGCGGTTCTCCTCGGGGAGCACCACCCGGGACATGCCGGCCTGCTTGGCGCCGTAGATCTTCTCGTAGACGCCGCCGATCGCCTTCACAGAACCGCGGATCGAAACCTCGCCCGTAATCGCCACATCCTGGCGGATGGGCCGGCCCTGGATCGCAGAGATCATGGCCAGGTAGATCGCGACGCCGGCACTGGGTCCATCGATCCGGCCGCCGCCGACAATGTTGATGTGCACGTCCCAGTTGGACAGGTCCTCCCCCGTAGCCCTCCGCACAACGGCGGCAGCGGTGAAGACAGAGTCCTTGGTCATGGAGCCGGCGGTATCGTTGATCCGCAGGGTGCCCTTGCCGGGCTCCCGGGCGGCGAATGCCGCCGCCTCGATCTCAAGTACGGAACCGACGTACCCCAGGACGCCCAGTCCGAAGATCCGGCCGACCTCCGCCATGGACGAGGCCTTGCGGTAGACGTGCGGCGCCATGCGGCTGGTCTGGATCACTTCGTAGACGTGAGCCATCGTGAGGTCGATCGCACCCTCACCCTCGCCACGCTGATACAGGGCCAGGCCGTATGCGTCAGCCAGGATGCCGATCGCCTTGCGGCCCTCCATGGTGTAGTCCGCAATCAGGTCGGCGACGCCGGCGTCAATGGTGGCGCCCAGCCGGGCCGCGGCCTGCACGACGATCTCCCTGACGTCCACCTGCGACAGCGGCTCAAAGAAGACCTCGGCACACCGGGAACGCAGGGCGGGGTTAATGTCGCTCGGGTCCCGGGTCGTTGCCCCGATCAGCACGAAGTCGGCCGGGGCGCCCTCTGCGAAGAGCTTCTTCACGTACTTCGGGACATTCGGGTCATTGGCGTCATAGTAGCTGGAATCAAACTGGACACGCTTGTCTTCCAGGACTTTCAGGAGCTTGTTCTGCAGCATCGTCTCCAGCTCGCCGATCTCGTCGATGAAGAGCACGCCACCGTGCGCCTCGGTCACCAGACCCAGCTTGGGCTCCGGTACACCGGTCTCGGCCAGCTCCCGCTTGGCGCCCTGGTAGATCGGGTCGTGCACGCTGCCCAGGAGCGGGTTGGTCACCTCCCGCGGGTCCCACCGCAGGGTCGTGCCGTCCACTTCCACGAACGGGGCCTCACCGGCAAATGGGGTGTGCCGGAGCCGCTTGGCTTCCTCCAGGGCGAGGCGCGCGACGGTGGTCTTGCCAACGCCAGGCGGGCCGTACAGAATCACATGCTGGGGGAAGGGCGACGCGATCTTCGCCATGAGCGCCTTGACCGCCCGGGACTGGCCCACGACCTCCTCGAGCTTAGCAGGCCGCAGCATCTCGAGCGCCGTCCGGGCCAGCTTTTTCGCGTCCAGCTCCTCCAGGTGCTCCAGCTTCTTCAGGGTCGAAGTCGTCTCCGGACCGGAGTCCTCGCGCAGGATCTGCTGCTTGATCTCCCGGTAATAGTCATCGTTGCGCTCGGACATGCGCTGCTGGATCTTCTTCTCGATCTTGTCCTCGACGGAGCGCCGCGCCACCATGTCGGCGATCTCATTTTCCAGCTCATCGAGAATTTTTGTTATCTGGTCGAGTGTAGGCACAGTTTCGATGGTCGGTTCCTCTAGTACCAGGCGCTGCAGTGCCAGGTCCTGCTCCTAAACCAGTTCGGACTTCATCATGGAGAGTGCGACTTGATTCC
>JAQBPS010000041.1 GCA_028287415.1 Bacillota bacterium
GAGGCGGGGAACAGGTTGTACCGAGGTTCTGAGTGCGGAATCCCAGTCGGGCCCAGAAAGAGCAGCACGCCGGCCGGCCGCCCCACGGCGCTGAAGCCGGCCATGAAGGTCTGAACGATCCAGCTGAGTTTCTCGACGGCATCGTCCTGACCGATGATGCGATCGTGCATGCGGGTTTCGAACTCTACGGCATCCGGGCAGCGCAACGTGGAATCGAGTTCCACTCTCTGGATCGTACTCATGGGGTCCCCTTACTACTGTTCTTGGTACTTCTCCGGGTTGCGGCGCATGTCCCGTATCAGCGCTTCTTGCTCGTCAACGTCAACATCTACCCGGACGTTGCTACGAGATCTGTGAGTGTTGGCCTGTACGGCCTTTACGTTGGGATTCTTGTTGCCGGCATTGAGCTCAGAGCGGCTGCGCCATCAATGTAGGTTTTCTCGGGGCGGCGATTCTTTTCTGGCGCTTTGGTAAAAACCCTCATCGGAGTTATTTTGGACTTGCAACATATCTTAGATATGTTGTACTCTGGCGTTCCTTCTACTGGTTGCCACGGCGTCTGCCCGGGCGCCGGGCTCGCGAAGGGAGTCGCCGGAGTAAATCTGGGGGCGCCCTTCCCGGGCTCGCCACCATATATATAAGGAGATAACTCTTTGAAGAACCGTACTACTAGCCAGTCTCGTCCCCGGACCAGGCTGAATGACTCTCAGAAGCAAACCATCCGTGCCCACTTCTGCTTCCTGCGTGATCAATGGTGTCAGACCCTGGAGGCTGACCCGCTCGACTGGCAGCACCTGTTTGACTTGCACTGGGAGCTGTACCAACTCGAGCATCAGCATCCCTGGCTGAAAAAGGCGGCCGCCTGATGCGTCAATCACTCTTTGCCGGCCGCCGTCTTCGCGCTTCCTACCGTAACGTTCCCATGGACAATATCCTCGCCCTGCTTGATAGATCGGATGACCAGGACGATGAGTTCACTGATTGTTACTGCCTCCACCGGCCCCGGCGGTTCCACTACATGAAAGAAGAGGAATACTAATGAGGGCAGCCGTTTACTGCCGTGTTTCAACGTTAGATCAACACCCCGAGACGCAGCTGCTGGACCTCCAGCAGCTCGCGTCCCAGCGGGGGTTTGAAGTAGTGAAGACTTACGTCGACCACGGCATTTCTGGCACCCGGGCCCGCCGGCCGGGGCTGGACGAGATGCTCTCCGATGCCCGCCGTGGCCGCTTTGAGGTTCTGCTGATCTGGAGCTGTGACCGGATCGCAAGGTCCACCAGGCATCTGCTGGAAGTCCTGGACGAGCTCACACGCCTGCAGATTCAGTTCGTCTCCTTCCGTGAAGCGCTCGACACCAGCGGGGCCCTGGGCCGTGCTGTCACTGTCATCATCGGCGCCATTGCTGAACTGGAACGCTCGCTGATCGTTGAAAGAGTTCGGGCCGGCATGCGCCGCGCCAAGCTCGAAGGCCGCCACATCGGACGAAAACCGCTCGATCTGGATACAACCGCGATCGTTGCCGATCGCACGCGAGGCCTCAGCCTCCGCCAGATCGGCAAAGCGCATCGTATTTCAACCGCGACCGTGCGCCGCATCCTCAGCGCACATCAACCCGGCATTCCGGAGAATGCTGGCGAGACCAGGAGGTCACATGAAGCACAACCGTAAAGCCTATCGCCGTGTACGCATGAGCAAGGAGATGATTCAGATGCTAGAAGAACAGAAGCAGCGCTTCCGGGCTAAGTTTGGCCGTGATCCACGTCCAGACGATCCGGTCGTCTGGGATGAAGACGCCGATCAGCCCACGCCCGTATCTGAAGAAGATATTCATGAGGTCCTCCTCCAGGCACTCACCGCGGCCAGCTCACCGCCGGAGTTCATTTTCGCTTTCCGAAAGACCGGCCGCCTGGTGACAGAATCCAACCAACACCTGCTCTCGCCCGAGGAATATCAGGAATGGTGTGATGCCGTCGAGGAATACCGCCGTCTGAACTAGCCCCCGTACCCAGTGTGACAAAAGGGGCGGGAAAACCGCCCCTTTAACCCCTTTCAAATCAGCACCGAAATCAGCCGTTTTCAATGTGCGGAAAGCTGTGGGTTTGGACACAGCGAAGGTGGCCCGAGCACTACCGCCGTTCGCAAATCAGTGATTGCAAATAATAGATCATGGCTTGCCTACCGGCGACCTTACTGCTTTAAATAGGGTGCCACTTCCTTGCGGAGGTCCTTGCTTGTCAGGTGACCCATGACCGCGTCGGTAGCTAGCAATTCCGAATCCGTATGCTTCAGCCACGAGCTGCTGGTGTACAGGATCGCCTCTCCAATCAGCACCACCTTGCCCAGCGTCAGATTTGCATTCCACTTTCCCATCTCTTTAACCAGCGCGGGCGGGACCGCAGCGCCCTTGGTCAGCCGTCCCACCACGAAGTACATCTGGATCACCTGAAGCTTTTCGTTGTTCGGATCATTGCCCAGCGACGTTAGAAACACCTCGAACCTTTCCGACTCGTTCTCGTCCATGGTGATTACGGTAACGTAGCTGTTTTCCTCTCGCTTGGTGAAAGGCATTTCGGCTTCGTTCAACAGCTTTTCCAGTCTCTGCCCTGCTGTCTGCTTCGGTTGCGGGTTCTTCTGCGCCAACGCCGGCATGACCGGTCCCAGGACTGCCAGAATCAGAAATACTGTCGCCAAGTTGTTCATGTTTGTCTCCGTCAATGAAAGTGTCCCGCAACAGCTCTTACATCTAAATTCCAACTTTTCTCTTGGGCACCTGCCCGATCACAAGTTCAATCACCGTACCGCTTTTGGCGAGGACTGCAATCCCCAGATCGGAGTAGAACCGATAATTCAATGCTGGGTCCACCAGTTGGCGGAAGTCGTAATCGGAGTCGCCCAGAACTTGATCGAGTTCCGTCGTGGTCATGCCCACCTTCAGTTCCGCCGACTTCGCGCCCAGTCCAGTCTCCCTGATGGGAAGCGACGGTGCGTGATCGCCGAAAAGAATAATCGCCAGCACTTCATCAGTGCCCATTACCTTGATGCCTCGTTGCGGGTAATCAATCTGCACCAAGTTGGTGCCGCGAACCACCGGTATACTGTTCCCCGCAACGCCCAGTTGCGTTCTCGCCTCCGCGAGGCTCTGACCCAGCATCACCTGTACCTTATTTGTGACCAGCGCGGCCACCGGTCGGAACCGCACGCTCATATCCGAGAGCAGCATGGGTTCCGATTTGGGCGTGGTTCCGGATTGTTTGCACAACCCGCTATAGCGCTGATAGGCAAGCTGCCACCAGGCTAATGACGGTCCCGTCTGACGCAGATAATTTTCGAGTTCGCCGATCGCCAGCCGTTGCCGCTGAACATCCGGCGACTGCGACAGCAGCAGCGCGTGATTGTATGCCAAAGCATTCCCGAGCGATCCCGCGCCCCGCAGCGAAAGCATTTCGCGTTTCTTCAGTGAGGTTTCCACCGCGCCCAGCGCGCCCAGCGCCTTATCGGCATCTCCATGCGCAGCATATGCCACGGCGAGGTTGATCTGTTCCGCTAGGCGGGACACCGGATCAAGAGAGGTGTCGTGGTCTGCCAGTTGTGCCGCTTCTTCAAGCATCTGCGTCGCTTTGCCCGGATCTTTTCCTGCTGGACGCAACAGATATGCGACCCCTAGATTCGCCTTAGGCAATGAAAGATCAGGCTTCAGGCGGACCGCCTCGCGCAACGCCCCAACCGCATCCCACCATAGCTCCTCATTGATGCCCCGGACTTTGCTTTCCAACGATTTCGGGCGTCGGTAGAACCCCGCGGCCACAATCTGTCCCACATCAAAGCGACGCAGGTCCTCGGTATCGAGCGAGTCGGCGTACTGCATCAACAGTGCGTAGCCCAGGTTGGCCCACGCGTCATAAGCACCGGGAAAATCTTTGGTGACCTGGCGGAATGCTCGCTCTGCAAGCGGATAGTTCTGCACTAGCAGGAAGTACACTCCGTTATCAAATGAACTCATCGAGCGCCACAGGCCAGCCTGGTCTTTATCCAGCAGCGCAATGCGGTCAAACCACGAAGGATGATCGGCTGACAGGCCTTCGAACGAAGAATAGTTCAGGCCCAGATCCATCATCTTGCGGATTGCCGACAACCCGCCGCTATACGAAAAACCAGCGCGCAGCGCCAGTTCCATTCCTTTGCGATCGGCATCCAATTCTTGCGCGCGAGTGAAGGTGGCTATAAGAAACGGAGTGTTGGCCGTGGACGCGCGGGTGTGCCCTAGCAGATGGTGCGCCAGTTCATGCCCCAGCACATACGCCAGCCGATCGGCATTCCCCTCGACCGCTCGTTTCAGGATTCCGTTGTAGCAGACCACCACTGCCTGCTCGTGATCGTCGTGTTTCCTAATGGCCGCGTAGGCGTTTGGCTCGTCTTTATCCACGATCTCAAGATCAGGAGGCCACGGCACGCCGCCGGGAGCCTGCGTGACCGCCAGTAGCTGCTGGAAAACTTGCTCTGCCT
The DNA here is from genome assembly GCA_028287415.1 of Bacillota bacterium. Lineage (GTDB taxonomy): Bacteria > Bacillota > Sulfobacillia > Symbiobacteriales > Symbiobacteriaceae > RYN-353. The sequence continues at coordinate 4,504 of JAQBPS010000041.1, forward strand.
GCGCCTGATCCGCGTCATTGACTTCTGCCCAGAGCTGCCCGCATAGAAACACCGCTCCCGCCGCCACAGCCAGGGCGGGAAGGAGGCGGCTCCGCGCGGCGGAGCACAATATCCGGGCAATGTTACGGATCGTCGTTGCAGGGTCGAGCAAGGCGTCGAAC
>JAQBPS010000071.1 GCA_028287415.1 Bacillota bacterium
CACTCTGTGGGTGAGCATCGTGCCTGTTGTCTGCGAAAGGCTCATCATCTTTATGGTCGGCAGGCACTACGTGGCCGAGAGATTCAATCCGGGGTGGCATGAGCTTACGGTCATCCGCTTCATTCAGGCCAAGACCCCTGCGTTCTATTTCAGCCCGGGCTACATCATCCTGGGTGTTGCGAGCGTCTTTGTCAGCGTCTACACGGCGCGGCATTGGAAGTGCGCGTAGTGCTGCGTGGTCCGCTGCACAACGCGCACGGGGTGCTTAACCCGGGACGATCGGCCGGGCATCAGCGTTACCCGATGAAGTCCACCGCGTAGCGCTTGGTGTTGCGCGGATCACCGAGGGGTCCCTTTACGCCGGACTGGAAGTTATCGTTGATGATGTTCTGACCGTTCACAATCACCGCGACCTGAGCCGTGCCATACCAGCCCATGGTTGGCGAATCGATGGTGACGGTCATGTAGCCGCGCTGCCCGGGATTCAGGTCCCGGAGTTGGATCACGCCGAGGCCTGTGAACTCTTTCTGGTCGGCCGCGTTGATGACGATCTGACTGGGATGAGCGATGAAGCTCTTCACGTTGCTCCGCGGATCGCGCATGTGCTCGCCGAACTGCAGACCTTCCAGCGTAATCGTCATGTCACCTGATGTCGTGAACCGAAACTCCGCCATCGCTAACCCTCCTCTACCGTTATAGATCTAATATTTACGGTTCACTCATTATAATCCTCCATGCATATCAGAGTAATTGACTAAATCGCGCAGATAAAGGTAGGCCCCCGCGGGAGTGCAACCCGGCGGGGGCCCACGTGTTTGCAGCCAGCACTCACAGCATCGACGCAAGCTCCGCCGTCGCCCGACGCAGATCCTGCGTCATCGTCAAAATCGGTGTGAAGAGATCGCCCACTGCCTCAAGCCGCGGCCAGATCGTACGGATCGAATACCGGGGCGGACCCGCCTCCAGCTCGTCCCAGGTGACCGGCACGCTGACCGGCGCCCCGGGGTGGGGCCGCACGCCATAGACCGCCGTGATCGTCTGCCCCCGCCGGTTCTGGAGGTAGTCGACATACACCCGGCCCGCACGCTTGGAGACCACTCGCTCCAGCGTCACCTTCTGCGGATAGACCTTGAGCAGCACCCGGCCGATCGTCTCGCAGAAGGCGGCCGTCTCCTGGTAGCTGTAGCCGGGTCCGCACGGGCAGTAGATGTGGACCCCCGTCGCACCCGACAGCTTCGGAAAGCCCGCGATCCGCACGGCGCCCAGGATCTGCCGGACGAGACGGGTCAGCACGAGTACATCAGCGAACGTATTGCCCTCCGACGGGTCCAGATCGATCACTGCCCAGTCGGGGTTGTCCGGCGTCGCACACCGTGACAGCCAGGGATGCAGCTCAATTGCACCCAGGTTCGCCACGAAGGCCAGCGTCGCCGGCTCCTCCGCCCGCACAAAGTCCAGCACCCGGCCATTCTCGATCGCGAACGGCCAGGTCGGAATCCAATCGGGTGTGCTCTCCGGCGCATCCTTGTTGTAGAACCATTTGCCGTGGATGCCGTTCGGGTAGCGGGTCATCACCAGCGGCCGCGCCCGCAGGTACGGGATCATAGAGGGCGCCATGCGGGTGTAGTAGTCGATCAGCTCCGCCTTGGTGATGCCATCCTCCGGCCAGAGCACCTTGTTCAGGTTGGTGAGCGCCAGCTCCCGACCGGCGATGAGGACCGGCGTCTTGACGGGGGCCATCGGCTACTGCACCCGCACTTCCACCGGGTTCCAGCCCATGATGCGCTTCCGGACGCTGTCGGCCTGGTCCTCGTCGGCCCGGGCCACAAGCAGGACGCCGTTCCGCCGCACCTGGGCGGCGTCTGGATCGGCCGCCTGCGCCTGCTGCTCGCCGCCTTGCGCCTGAGACTGGCGGCCCAGGTAGGAGCCCACGCCCGCCCCAAGGATCGTAGTCAGTATCTCAGGTACACCTGTGCCGGCCTCCGGGATCACAAACGTCGATGCGAGCAGCCCCGCTGTTGCGCCGAGGGTCGCCCCGAGTGCGACGCGCCCGCCCAGCCGGCGGGGCGGTACCTGTTCGCCAGCCTGCGCCCCGGCCTCTTCATGTGCGGCGCCCGGGTTGAGCTTCCGCACTGCCACCTCCAGCCCCTGCCGACGGAGGTCCTTGGCGCAGTCATCGGCCGCGTCCGCATCGGCGAAGATGGCGACGAGCAGCGCCCGTTCCGGCTCAGCGTCGGGGTAAGGATAAGTGGTCGCTTGCGGCAGGCCGCCGGCGGGGAGATGCCGGAAGTCGGGTGCCGGTTCGGCTGCGACCTCCATCTTGTCGGTGGCTTGCTGGTTTTGCTGATCTTTGAGCAGCCCCGCGCCCCGGACGGGGTCCCCGGGATGCAGGGTCAGTTCCTGGCCGGGGGCGTAGTCTGGCGTCTCCTGCTGCGTCTCCTGCTGCGTCTCCTGCTGCTTCTCCATCTGCCTCTCCTCCTGCAACTGTCGCGTTTGAAGGCTACTCGATCCGGGCGGCCTCCGGCGGCTCCGTGGAAAAACCGGCGACCACGGGGTCCCGCAGTTTCAGGTCCTCGGTCCACTCGGTGAAATCGACCTGCACCGTCATCCGGGGCTCCGTCCAGACGACCGGCCCTACAGGGCCCGGTGTGAAACGGTCCCGCAGGGTTGGCTCGTAGTCAAATGGACGGGGCGCTGGCGGCAGATGGGCCTTGAGCATGGCGAGATCGCTACCCGTGATGCCGGAGCCGGCCCGCCCGATATAGAGCAGCCGCCCCTCGTGGTAGGCGCCCAGGACGAGGCCGCCGGGGCGCCCCACCGGGACGGTGAAGCCGCAGATGACGGCGAGTGTGCGCTGGCGCCGTTTCACCTTGAGCCAGTCCCGGGAGCGGGTGGCGGGGATGTACGGGCTGCCGAGCCGCTTGGCCACCACGCCCTCCAGTCCCTGTGCAACCACCGCCGCGAACAGGTCGGGCCCGCTCCGTCCGGGAAAGGAGGCGACCACCTGCCAGGCTTCGGCTTCGGGGACGAGCCTTGCGAGGAGGTCGAGCCGCTCCTGGAGGGGCCGGGTGTAAAGCGGGTCGGGGCCGAGTTCGAGCAGGTCGAAGATCATCAGGGTGGCGGGGATGCTGCGAATCTTGCGCGGGTCGGGGGCGGCGGAGGCGAGGTCCCGCTCAAGGATCGCCGGGAAGTTGGGCTTGCCGTCCCGCAGCACGACGATCTCGCCGTCGAGGACGGCCCGCTGCCCGCCGAAGACCTGGGCCAGGCCCGCAAACTCGGGGAAGAGCTGGCTGCGGTCACGCAAGCGGCGGCTCCAGTGGTGGACAGCGCCATCCGCAACGAGGGTGAGGTTGCGCACGCCGTCCCACTTGACCTGGTAGAGCCAGCCGTCATCGGCGAAGGGCTGGCGCTCCCGGTGGAGGAGCATGGGCTCGAAGGGCAGGTCCATCGCGCTAGCGGGGGCCGGGGATGCCGTGGCCGCCCGGCAGCGGGCCGGGGGCGCCGGGGGCCGGCACGCCGGGCACGACTGGGCCGGGGGCC
>JAQBPS010000130.1 GCA_028287415.1 Bacillota bacterium
ATCCGGATCAACGGCATCTCGATGCTGACGATCGCCTTGCTGATGCTCATGCGGCCCGGGCTGCTCGCCTGGGTGCCGGGGTCTGCGAGTGCGCGCCGTGGCGCTGCCGTTTGAGCTGTTCAGCGCAGTAATTCTTGAGCAACGAGCAGTCCCGACCCGCCGCCGAGGCCATGGCCGGGGAAGGTGCTCGCCCCGATCTGGTAGAGGCCCGGCACGTGGGTGGCGTGGCGGGGGTAACCGGGCATCGGGCGCCAGAGGTAGTGCTGCGAGATCTCGAGCGAGCCCCCGTACGGGTCGCCGTCGACGAGATTGATGTTGACCGTCTCCAGGTCCCGGGGCGATGTGACGCGCCGTTCGATGAGGGCCGACTCCAGGTTGGGCATGTAGCGGCCGAGTTGGGCCATCACCCGGTCGGCATATGCCTCCCGCAGCGACTCCGTCCAGGTCCCGTCGCCGACGTCGATCTGGCCGGCGGCGTCGCCCACCGGTCGGTTCGGGAGGCCGAGGAGCTGGATCATCACTACGGCGCCGCCGGCGGGCGCCCGGGACGGATCCGGCACACTCGGCGAGGAGACGAACAGATGCGGCTCCGCAGGCAGAAGTCCCCGTGTCCCCTCGTTCCACGACTTCGACACGCCATCGAGGCCGCTCGTGATCATGACCGCCGGGGACTGTCCCAGCCGGACATCGCCCGTCCACCTGGGCGCCTCCTTGAGCGCCAGGTTGATCTGCATGCAGGCCGGGCCAAACCGGAACCGCTTTACCGCCTGGTCCAGCTGAGCGGGCACCTGCTCCGGGCTGAGCAGCCGGTGATACAGTTGATTCGGGGTCACATTGGCGATGACGGCCCGCTTGGCAGTCAGCTTCTTGCCGTTCGCCAGCTTGACGCCGCGGGCCCGCCCGCCGCTGACCAGTACTTGTGCGACATCCGTGTCGGTATGGCACTCGCCGCCGCGATCACGGATGATCCCGAGCAGGGCATCGACGAGGACCTTGCCGCCGCCCCGGGGGACGGGCACTCCGACGAACTGGAGCGTGAATGCAAAGACCCGCATCATCATGCCGGAGAGAGCCGCCTCCGGGCCGAGTCCGGTGTGGGAGATCCAGGGTGCGAACAGACCGTGGGCCTTGGGCGAGCGGAAGGTCTGGGTCAGCCAGTCCCGGCAGCTGGTCAGCATCTCGCCGGTCAGGCGGAGCACGCCGTCCGGCCCGAGGCGCTGCTCGGCCGTCTTCATTAGCTGGGCGCTCTGCTCCGAGAACAGAGGGCCGCTCAGGGCGCCGAAGATCAGGTCCAGGTTGGGCGTGAACGCGGCCAGGAACTGCTGGTAAGCCTCGCCGTCACCGGGCTGGAGCCGCTCCAGCTCGGCCACGTTCGCGGCGCCGTCCATGCCAAAGAACGCGCTGGAGCCATCGGGGTAGAGGGTGGCGGTCGAGATCGGCGTGGTCAGGTAGGTGACGCCCTTCGCGTCAAGGTCGGGCTTGAGCGCCTGGTAGGCGCCGCCGCCGACGAACAACGGGTGCCATGCGCTGTACCGCTCGTGCAGGAAGCCGGGCTGGGTCAGTTCCTCGGTGCGGATGGCGCCGCCGAAGTAGTTGCTGAGCTCGAGCAGGCAGACCTTCCAGCCGCCTTTCGCCAACAGCGCGGCGCAGACCAGTGAGTTGATGCCGCTGCCTACGATGATGCCGTCGAAGTCGCTCATGAAGCCCCTCCTATGATTGAAGTATCTGTTTATTTACTCGCGATTGTCAAAATTCCTGCATGGATTAAAAAGGCCCCTGCCCAATTGTTTGGGCAGGGGCTGGATTTCTGTTAGCCCGGGTGCACCTCAACAGGTCGGTTGCTGACAATTCCGCCGACATAAGGGAGTGCGGCTACCTTCCTGATTGCATCAGGGGTACCGACGGCCCAGACTATGCCTTCACAGTTACTGCCATAGAGATACAGGTTCCCTCCGCAACGGGAAAGAATAGGAAAGCCAGGAGTTGATTGCAGCATGACAGTAGCAAGAACCGCCGTTGTGGCCGGCGCCAGTGGTCTGGTCGGGGGCCATGTGGTCCGGGCTCTCTTGGACCGGCCCGAGTACAGCCATGTCACCGTGCTGGTGCGGCGCCAGCTGGACCTGGTACACCCGCGGCTGGAGCAGCGGCTCGTCGACTTTGACCGGTTGGATGAGCAGGCAGATGCGTTTGCCGGCGCAGACGTTTTCTGCTGCCTGGGCACCACCATCAAGAAGGCGGGCTCGCAGGCGGCCTTTCGCAAGGTCGATTATGCGTACCCGTTGACCCTGGGCCGCCTGGCCCGGCAGCAAGGCGCCCGCCGCTTTCTGCTTGTAAGCTCCATGGGCGCCAACCCACATTCTCGCGTTTTCTACAGCCGGGTCAAGGGCGAGCTCGAGAACGGCCTGGCCGAGTTGGGCCTGACGGCCCTGCTGATCTTCCGGCCCTCGCTCCTGTTGGGTGAGCGGCAGGAGCATCGCCCGGGGGAACGGATCGGCGCCGCTGTGATGAAGGTGGTCGGTCCGCTCATGGTGGGCGGGCTGCGCAAGTACCGGGCGATTCATGGGCGCATCGTGGCGCAGGCCATGGTCTACGCTGCGGGTCAGCCGTGGACAGGCCGCCATCTCTTTGAATCAGACCGCATCGCCGAGCTTGGTGCGTAGGAAGCACCGGGCGCCTTCCGGCTCCCCGTGGACACGGCCGGTTGGTTGCCAAGCCACTTCATGGTGATGGTCAGGACCAGGGCCCCGGTGGAATTCCCTCACCTGACTGCGCTGGGACGGGGGGTTGATTTCACCATCCCCTGGCCCCGTTAAAACGACTGCCGAAGCAATGATGGCCGCGACTGCAGCAGCAGTCGCGGCCATCATTGCCATGTCACCATCAGTGCGCCTTGATCCACGCAACGATATCGGCGATGGGCCTGGGGTCCATTTCCTTGAACATGTCCTCTGCAGGGTTCTCGGTCACGCTCAGGGCGTGGCCCAGGTCGGGGTAGCGCCGGAACGTCACCCGGTCGGGCGCCGCCTGCGCTACTGCCTCGCCATCTGTCACCGGGATGAAGCCATCCTTTGCGCCTTGCAGCACCAGCACCGGGCGC
>JAQBPS010000163.1 GCA_028287415.1 Bacillota bacterium
CTGAAGACGGTCCTGACTTACTGGTGGACCGGTATTCCGAGCCTGCATGTCAATGGCGCGGCCTATGCCACGGACGTCGCCTTTGCGGTCGCGACCGGGATGAATATGTGGGTTCTGCGGCGTGAACTGAAGCTCGGGGTCAACTGGCGGGACGACATCGGCCGGCCGCTGCTCGCCTCCGTCGTGATGGGTGTGGCGATCTTTCTGACCAGCTCCCTCATGCACCGCGTCATCCACTCGGGACGCCTCGCCGGACTGCTGGTCATTGCCGTCGGCGGGCTCGCCTACTTGGCGGCGATCTTCCTTGTCGGGGGTGTGACCGAGGCCGACCTGGGGCTGATTCCCGGGGTGCGACCCGGTTGGATTGCGGCCCTGCGTAGCCGCCGGCTGCTTCGAGCGTAAATCTTAGGAGGTCGAGGCCATGCCGATCACCATCGTGGGGCTGGGGCCCGGGAGCCCTGGCCACCTGACCGTCGGGGCCCTCGAGGTGCTCCGGTCCGGGCGTCCGGTCATCCTGCGCACAGCGATTCATCCGACCGTTCCGGCCTTGCGGGAGATGGGGATCAGCTTCACGTCCTGCGATGAGCTCTACGAGCGCGGACAATCGTTTGAGGACGTATACCGTGAGGTGGCCGAAAGGGTTCTGGCGAGTGAGGACGTGGTCTTCGCCGTGCCGGGCCACCCGCTGGTCGGGGAGAGCAGCGTCAAGCTGATCATGGCGCAGGCGCCCGAGCGGGTCGAAATCATCACAGGGCCGTCCTTCCTGGATACCCTGCTGGTTACGCTCGGTATCGACCCGGTGGATGGGCTCGAGCTGCTGGACGCTCTCCAGCTGCATCGCCGCCTGCCTGCCGGCGACCTGCCAGCCGTGGTGATGCAGCTGCACAGCCGTGCGGTGGCCTCCGACGCCAAGCTCATGCTTATGGAGCGGTACCCGGACGACCACGAGGTCGTGCTTGTCCGGGCCGCAGGTGTCCCTGGTGAGGAGCGCCAGGTGACTATTGCTTTACACGAGTTGGACCACTATGAGTGGGTAGACTACCTGACAACCCTCTATCTCCCGCCGCTCAAGGCTTCTGAGCCTGGCGACACCAATCCGCGCCGCTGGGCGCCGGCCCGCTGGCCGCTCGACCCCCTTGTGGCAGTTATGGACAGGCTACGGGGACCTGACGGCTGCCCCTGGGACCGGGAGCAGACCCACGAGAGCCTCCGCAAGTACATGCTGGAGGAGGCGTACGAGGCGGTAGAGGCGATTGGCGCCGGCGACAGCCAGCACCTCGCTGAGGAGCTGGGAGACGTGCTGCTGCAGGTGGTCTTCCACGCCCAGCTTGCGCGGGAGACCGGGGACTTTGACATGCACGATATCGTGGAGGGCATCACAAGCAAGCTCGTGCGCCGCCACCCGCATATTTTCGGCGACGTGGAGGCGCAGACCGCCGCCGATGTCACCCGGAACTGGGAGGCGATCAAGCGGCTCGAAAGGGGCGGTCAGCGTCCCGAGTCGGCAGTCGCAGATGTGTCGACAGCGCAACCCGGGCTTTCCCGGGCCCACGCTGTGCAGAAAAAGGCGGCTCGGGTTGGGTTCGACTGGGAGGACGTCCAAGGGCCGGCGGCGAAGGTGGAGGAGGAGCTGGAAGAGGTCCTCTCCGCAAAGTCTGATGCGCTGGAGGGCGAGGTCGGGGACCTGCTGTTTGCGGCGGTCAACTTGGCCCGGGCACTGCATGTCGACCCCGAGCTGGCGCTCGCCGGGGCTACGGACAAGTTCATCCGGCGGTTTCAGCACGTTGAGCGGCGTGCAGCCGAAAGTGGCATGAAACTGGAAGAAATGGGATTGCCTGAGCTGGACCGCCTATGGAATGAGGCGAAACAGGCGGAAATCGCCCAAAAATACGGGAAAAAATAGGCAAGGCCTTAACTTTGCAGGAGGATTTCTTCTAAGCCTCGCCGAATACGGCTCACCGGGTATCTGTCATACCAAGTTACTGTGTGAAAGGGGAGACCGTTTCTTGAACAAGCAGGAACTGGTCGCAAGCGTCGCTGAAAAGGCGAACCTGACCAAGAAGGACGCGGAGAAGGCCATCAACGCAGTCGTCGACAGCATTAAGACGGCCCTGAACCAGGGTGAGAAGGTGTCGCTCGTCGGCTTCGGTACGTTCGAGGTTCGCACCCGTGCCGCCCGCTCGGGCCGCAACCCGCAGACCGGTGACACCATCAAGATCCCTGCTGGGAAGGTGCCTGCGTTCCGGCCCGGTAAGGAGCTTAAAGATAGCGTGTAAAGGCGCTGACAAGCCGGGCCCTGCGGGGTCCGGTTTTGTGTTTGTGTGCTAGCCCGTCGGTGGCGGGCTGGCACACCCCGCTCAGGCCGGCATGATTCTCGGCAACGGGCAGTAACCCCTTCGGATAAGGGCGCCGCCGTCGGAACCGCGCTCACAGGGACCGCCTATGAGGGACGCACCGCCGACGGCGGCGAATTTCGGGTAGCGGGGGTAACTGCCCGTAGCTCCGCCTCACGCATGGCCCGGCTGGGGTGCACCAGCCCACCACCGCAGCGACCTGTCAGCGGACCCCGTCTGCACCCGGGCCCGCGCACAGGCCCGTAACTTTGAAGTGGTGGTGATAAAGAAGTGAGGCTGGATAAGTTTTTGAAGGTCTCTCGCATTATCAAGCGGCGGACCCTGGCGAAAGAGGTTTGCGATGGCGATCGGGTACAGATTAATGGGCGCCGGGCCAAGGCGGGAGCCGAGGTCAAGGTGGGGGATATGATCGTGATTGACTTTGGGCGCCGGCAACTGAGTGTGCAGGTGCTGGAGGTCCGGGAGAATGTCCGGGCTGCTGAGGCCAGGGAGCTGTACGAGGTGACGGCGGAGACTTTCCGCACGGAGAGTACGCTGGCGCACCTGGAGGATGATCCGGAGTAGGGCGAATCCCCCCATGAACGCATGGGGGGATTTTTTATCGGCAGGGCCTTATGCTCGCCATGCTGCACGGGCGGCGTTAGCGTAGTGATGAGCGTGGCCTTTGTCATGCGCCGGCGCCGATCAGAGCACCTTGCGCTCGGTCTCTTCGCCGGCGAAAGTGTACAGGATCCGCCTGTCGTCCTCGGTCGTCTCGAGGTGCACCGGCCGCTGCCAGATATGGTAGACGTGCGGCAGGGTCCGCTTGACGTACTGGCCGTCCAGTTCAACCCCTTCGTACGCATGCCGCAGATAGAGTTCGCCCCGGCGCTGGTAGTCGTTATCCTCCGCGTAGATGTACGGGAAGCCGGAGTTGCTGATCTGCCGGATGATGCCGTCACGCACCTTTTCCCAGCCCTTCGCCGTAATGCGCCACTCGTCCCCTTCCTTGGCGAACAGGTAGAGGTCCAGCTTCTCGCAGACCTCCCTGGTCATGTAGTTGCGAATGAACGAGACGTCCGTCTCGGTTTCCCGCACCTCGAAGATCCGCTCACGGCCGTACCGTTTCTCGATATCCTCGAACATGTGAAAGCCCACGTGGTAAGGGTTCAGCTGGAACCGCTGGGGCGCCAGCACCCCGGCGTGCATGCGGGCGAACTCGAGGCTCTCGTCTCCGGATAGGTCCAGGTCCCGCATGATCCGTGCATGCCAGATCGAGGCCCAGCCCTCGTTCATGATCTTGGTCTCCATTTGCGGCCGGAAGTAGAGCATTTCGTTTCGCAGTGAGGAGATCACGTCCCGCTGCCAGTCCTCCAGCTCTGCGTTATAGCTCAGGAGAAACAGGAGCAGATCCCGGGTGGGCACCGGTTTGCTGGACGAGCGAGCTTCCGGCGCCGGGGCGCCCATCTGGCCCAGTTGGTCCAGCGACCAGAGATCATCGTACGGGGTGGTATTGACCGGCCTGATCTCCTTGGCCCTTTCCGCCGCCGCCTGGCTCTTGGGGTAGGGGTCCACATGTTCATGGATGGCCAGCACGGCGTCCAGGAACCGCTCCACCTTCGCCCGCCCCACATCATGCTCGTAACTGAGGACCCGGTTGGCGAAGGAGGCCATGGCCGAGACCATCTGCCGGTTGGTGTCCTTGAACCGGTGGTTGTTCTTGAAGAAGTCGCAGTGCGCCAGCACGTGGGCGGCGATCAGCTTGTTCTGGAGCACAGAGTTACTGTCCAACAGGAAGGCGTAGCATGGATCGGAGTTGATCACCAGCTCGTAGATCTTGGACATGCCGTAGTCGTACTGCGTCTTCATCTGGTGGAATGTTTTCCCAAATGACCAGTGGGAGAAGCGGGTCGGCATGGCGTACGCCCCGAAGGTGTAGATGATGTCCGCAGGACAGATCTCGTAGCGCATCTCGTAGAAGTCCAGGCCGAACGCACGGGCCTTCTCTACGATCTGCTCAATGGCAAGCTCCAGGGCGGCAGCGTCGGCGTCTGACATGGCCCCGGGCCCGCCTGAGGCGGCGTGCAGCGGCTCGGCCATTTCAGCTCACCCCCTGGTTGGTCGGCATCACGGTCGGCCCGAAGAACGTACGCAAGGCCTTGTAGACCTCAGACTTGTCCTTGATCACGACGGACATGAAGCGCTGATGGGTGATCTCGCGCTGAAACAGGGCGCTCAGCGTGCTGCTGCGGTAGTAGGCGGGACCCCCGGCGGTCGCATCGATCTCACCGTAGCCAAAGAGGTTGCAGACTTCAAGGAGCCGGTTGACGAGGTCGGTCGACCGCTCGTTGTCCGAAGAGAGGTTGTCGCCGTCGCTGAAGTGGAAGGGGTACAGGTTGTAGAGATCGGGCGGGTACTTCTCCTGGATCAGGCTGAGGGCGAGCTCGTATACAGAGGAGCACCGAGTGCCGCCGCTCTCCCCCTTGGTAAAGAACTCCTCCTCGGTCACCTCCCGGGCCTCTGTGGAATGGGCCAGGAAGTGGATCAGCACGTTGTCGTACTTGGTACGCAGGAACCGCACCATCCAGAAGAAGAAGCCGCGGGCAATGTACTTCTCAAACTCCCCCATGGAGCCGGAGGTGTCCATCATGGCGAGGACCACGGCGCTGGTCTGGGGCTCGAACTTCTCCTCCCAGGTCTTATAGCGTACGTCGCGGCGGTTGAAGCCCTCCAGGGGCGGGCGGCCGGCCATGAGGTTCCGCTTCATCGCCTCCATGATGGTCCGCTTTTTGTCGATGTTGGATTGAAGGCCGGTCTTGCGTACGTCCTCCCACTGGTACTTGCGGGCAGTCAGGTCGGGCTGCTTCTTCGGGTCGAGGTGCGGCAGGCCGAGGTCCTCGAATAGCAGGTCGCCCAGCTCATCGACAGACAGGGCCGCCTCGTAGTAGTCCTCACCGGCCTCCTCGCCAGCCCCCTTGCCCTTTCCCGGGCCGCGCTGCTGCGCAGAGCCGTCCTTGGCAATGGTCTGGCCCTCCTGGCTCTCACCGTTGCCCTGGCCGGCGCGCTCCTGCTTGTCCAAGTTATAGCGGAAGCGGTACTCATTCAGTGACCGGATCGGCACCTTGACCATACGCTTGCCGTCGCTGGTGATGATCGACTCATCGCTGATAATGTCCGGCAGGTGCTGTTTGATTGCCTCGCGGACCTTCTCCAGATGGCGGTCCTGGTCCATCTGCCCCTGGCGGTGCAAGGACCAATCCTCCCGCGAAATGCTAAACCGAGACGACATCCCCTTCCCCTCCCCGGTTAAACGCAAAGGGCGGGCAGCTTCAGGTGCAACCCGCCCTTCCCCCTGCTACCGATTGAGCAGTGAACCTGTATACCGCAGCAGCTCGTTGGCACACGAAGCACAGTAGCCGTGCTCCTTCATGAGGCGGTTGACCACCTCGTTGATCTTCCGCAGCTGTTCGGCGTCCGGCGTGCGGGCCGACGTGGTGATCTTGACGACATCTTTCAGGTCAGCGAAGAGCTTCTTCTCGATCGCTTCCTTGAGCCGCTCGTGGCTGTCATATTCGAAGGCATGGCCACGGCGGGCGTAGGACGAAATTCGGATCATGATCTCTTCACGGAAGGCCTTCTTCGCGTTCTCGGAGATGCCGATCTGTTCCTCGATGGAGCGCATTAGCTTTTCATCCGGGTCATGCAGTTCGTCTGTGATCGGGTCCTTCATCGGGGTGGTGTTGCAGAAGGCCTCCACATTGTCGAGGTAGTTGTTCAGGAGGTTCCGTGCGCTCTCCTCATAGGAGTAGACAAAGGCCCGCTGGACTTCCTTCTTGGCCATTTCGTCATACTCCTGACGAGCCATGGCGATAAATGTGAGCAGCCGGTCCCGCTCCTCCTTGGTGATCGACGGATGTTGGTCCAGGCCGTCCTTCAGCGCCCGCAGGACATCGAGTGCGTTGATACAGGCCCGTTCGGTGTTCTCGCCCTTCTGGATGACGGCTGAAGAGATCCGGTTGATCACATAGCGGGGGTCGGCGCCGCTCATGCCCTCGATGCCGTCGAACTCGTGCTCGAGCTCGTGGGCATCCTTGAGCTTGAAGCCTTCCACCTCGATACCGTCGTACAGTTTCAGCTTTTTGACCAGGTCCATGCCGGCCTTCTTCGATTCCTTGAGCCGGCTAAGAATGCTGAACACCGAGGCAGCATACAGGGCATGCGGCGCGATGTGCACATGCTTGGAGTCAGCCTGCTGAATCAGTTTTTCGTAGATGCGGATCTCTTCGCTGACCTTGAGGTTGTAGGGGATGGGCATCACAATAATGCGGCTTTGCAGCGCTTCATTTTTCTTGTTGGCGATGAACGCCCGGTATTCGGTTTCGTTGGTGTGGGCGATGACCATTTCGTCCGCCGAGATGAGGGCGAACCGGCCAGCCTTGAAGTTGCCTTCCTGGCTGAGGCTGAGCAGGTTCCACAGAAACTTTTCGTCCAGCTTCAGCATTTCCTGGAACTCCATGATGCCCCGGTTGGCCTTGTTCAGCTCTCCGTCGAACCGGTAGGCCCGGGGGTCGGACTCTGAGCCATACTCACCGATCGTCGAGAAGTCCATCGAGCCGGTGAGGTCAGCGATGTCCTGTGACTTGGGATCGGACGGGCTGAAGGTGCCAATGCCGACACGTTCGGACTCGGACAGCACGACGCGCTCCACGGGGACCTTCTCCAGCTGGCCGCCATACTGCTCCTTGAGCATGAGACGGCAGGACGGGCAGAGGTCGCCCTCGATGACGACGCCCAGCTGCTCCTCGACCTCACCCCGGAGCTCCTTGGGAACGAGATGCAGGGGCTCCTCGTGCATGGGGCAGCCCTTGATGCCGTACAGGGCGCCTTCCGGCGTGCGGCTGTACGCCTCCAGGCCACGCTTGAGCATGGTGACCAGGGTGGACTTACCACCGCTGACCGGGCCCATCAGCAGCAGGATGCGCTTGCGTACATCCAGCCGGCGGGCAGAGGGGTGAAAGTACTCCTCCACCAGGCGTTCCAGCGCCTTGTCTAACCCGAACATTTCCTTGTCAAAGAACGCATAATGGCGGACTCCATTGACCTCGGTGACGCCGGACTGCACGACCATGTTGTAGATACGTGCATGCGCGAACTGAGCGACGGCAGGATTCTTCGCGACTAGCTCCAGGTAGCTGGCGAACGTCCCCTCCCAGGACAGTTTGCTTTCCGAGAGCCGGTGCTCCTCGATTCGCTTCAACAGGCTGTGCACACGACCGACCTCCTCCTGGGTGCCCGTGGACGGGGGGTGCGGAGACTGATCAGCAGGCGGGATAACGGGAATAAATCCCTGTTAACCCTGTTTCGACGTGCTTAACCGGGTTCCTCCAACCGCTCCGACAGTTAATGGTCAATCGGGAAATCAATGAATGCTACCACAATAGACAGTGGAGTACCCTTATATACGTACTCGTAAAGGAAAAGTTCGATAACTCAGTGGCGTTTTCCGTAAGTGCCATAGGTGAATAGCTGGGTGGAGGGCAGCGGAATCTACTGGAATACCTGTTTGCCGCCAAACGCAG
>JAQBPS010000164.1 GCA_028287415.1 Bacillota bacterium
CAGGCGCTTCAGTTCCTGGATCAGCTTGTCGAACTCGGCGTCGGTGATCTCGGGCTGGTTCAATACGTAGTAGGCATGCTCATGCCGGTGGAGTTCCGCCGACAAATCGATGATACGCTGTTCGGCCTCTTGCCGGGTCACAAGGGGCACCCCCTAAGTCCGATTGGTGTTAGTGTGTCACGTGGCACATCACTGGCAATCATTCGCCGGGGCGCCGCATCCTCCTGCCCGCGGCGCCTGTCATAGGCGCAACGCGTAGATGCGCCCGTCGACGTAGAAGCCGGCTCTGGCGAGCAGTTGGTCTAGCCTCCCCGATCCGCGCATCTCCAACACTGACGTCGGCGCCAACCGCAATGTTCCTCGCGGATGCAAAGCGGCCCCCCGCCATGTGGGGAGCCGCAAGAGTCGAGCCTGGCCATCGGATCAGCCCCCATGCATTCCGTGCATCCCGCTCATCCCATGCGTCTGGCTCAGGGCCGCCAGCAGCGAGAGCCCGCCCGCCGCCACCAGCGACAGCGCCCAGATCAGGTCGAAGTTGACCCAGAGCTTCTGCATGCGGGCCAGGCTGAACCGGTCGTGCACCAGCACAGCTGCGCCCGCCATCGTCAGCAGCATGGCTGCACTGTGCACCAGCACCACCGCAATGGCGTTCTGGCCGCCGGGCAGGTCCAGCACCAGCGGCGCCAGCATCAGCCCGCTGCCGTGCGATGTCGCACCGAGGAAGGACCACACCGCCAGTTCACGCCGGCTGAGGTTGACGCTGGCCCAGGCGATGTGGCGATACCAGCGGAGCAGCCGGTAGACGCCGAAGAGCAGCAGAACGGCCGCCGCCCCATAGCGGATCGGCAGGACAGGCAGCGTCGAACGCGCCGCCGCAACAATCGCCACAATCAGTGCGACTGAAACCGCGTGGCCCACCGTGATTGGCACCAGTGCACGGAACAGCTCCCGCCGATCCTTCCGGTAGATCGCGAGAAAGACCGCAAACAGCCAGCCCATGGCCGGGTTGATCCCATGGAAAACGCCGAGGAGAATTGCCGTGTACATCGCTTCACCTCATCCGGGGAAGCAGAAGGAGTCGGTGGAGCTGTCGCCGCCCTCAAGCCGCACCTGGTGCGAGCGGGCATCGCCAAAGCTGACGTGAAACCGGGGATCGATCGTCAGCCCGCCGTTCGGGTGCGCGTCCAGCTTGATCAGCGCGCCCGGGATGCCCTCCGGATAAAACTGGTCATCCCACGAGCTGTACAACGAGTTCGTGACGTAGACCCGGCGCCCGTCCCGGCTGATCTCCAGCATCTGCGGCCCGCCGCCGATTCGCTCTCCCGACGGATGCGGGGTGCGGCTGATCACGCCGCCCAGCTGCACGACGGCGGTCAGCTTCGGGGCGAATGGGTCAGACACATCGTACTGATGCAGCTCCCCGGTGCCCCAGCAGGAGGCGTAGAGGAACCGATCATCCAGGGAGAGGCCGATGTCGGTCACAAGCGGCGGCACGGCCCCGAACGGCTGAAGGATGGCCGGCAGGTCAGCAGCGGCGGCGGGCTGGGCCGCAATCTCGATCACCTTTTTGACCTTGAAGCTGCCGTTCTCGCGGTACCAGACCCAGATCGAGCTGGCCAGATTGGTCACGTTGGTGACCACGCCCACAAAGCCGTACAGCTTTGTCGGGTCGTGGGCGGGGCGAAGCTCGAGGGTCATCTGGTAGTCGTCGCCGAGGTCGACCTCCTGGATATGCTTGCGGCTCCGGGCATCAAAGAAGTGCAGCTTGTGGCCGAACTGCTTCGCGACCAGGGCGTTCACATCCAGGCCGTTCTCAAAATGCCGGGGAATGCCCCACTCGCTGGTCACGACCACGTCATGCAGGATGTGCCACCAGAAATCGTAGCCCAGGTACTGGCTGCCGCGGTCGACCTCGAAGCGGCCCAGCGGCTGGAAGGTCTCGTGCTCCAGCATAAAGATGCCGCCCGGGCCTTCATCCGATCCGGCGGCGCCAAGCGCACTGACGTAAATGCCCGCCGGCCCGCAGTGGATGGTGTGCGGGCGGCTGTACCCGGTGCGGCGCATCAGCTCTTCCGGCTCGATGGTCTTGACGATCTTCAGGTTTCGGGGATCCGCTTTGGTGTCAACAATGTAGATGCGGGAGGATCGCAGACCAGGCACGATCAGGTACCGCCGTTCCAGATGCGGGTGGGGCGCCATGGGGCAGAGTGCGGAGCTACAGGCGTTCCAGCCGAAGTGGTGCAGTTCGTCCTCCTCCGCCGATGCCGGCATTGCCAGGTGCCCCACTACCCGGCTGTAGCTCGGCGATTCAGGGTCGACGTCCACCACCGCCAGGCCGTCCGGCTTCACGAGCGCCACGTAGGCCAGTCTCTCCGGCGGCGCCTCCATTGCCGCCTGTGCCGAAGGGTAAAAGGTCGGGTCAGTGCCCAGGAACTTGGTCATGCTGTTCCCTCCCGCTGTGAGTGTGAGCCTTCGCTCCGAAGGCCGCACAATCATTATCCCTGAATGTTCAAAATGATGCCAGCGTGAGTTGGCAAAAAAACGCCGCCATTCCGATCGGAATGGCGGCGTCACGAACCTTACTCGTCGATTTTCTGCAGGTAGCTGGCCACGAGCACCTTCTGCCCGACCCCGGGGAAGTGCACCGTGATCGTATCACCACGGGCGTCGCGCACCACGCCCTCGCCAAACTTGGGGTGCTGGACCCGGTCCCCGGCACTGAGACTCGGTCCCGCCGCAGCCGGCTCCCCCGGCTCGGCCCAGGCCGGCGTTGACCGGGTGCTGCGCCGCTGGAGCCGCTCCGCTTCCTGGGTCTGCCCCCAGCCGGCCCCGCCGATGGCGGGCGAGGCGTCGTCATCCGCCCAGGACCGGCGGCGGGGCTCGCTGCCGGCGCCTCGCTGGGAGCCGCCGCTGCCGCCGCTCCCATATGCGTACGTGGTGCCTGCACCCCAGCTCGACCCGGGCCGGGTCGCCCCGCCGACCACGTCCAGCAACTCGTCCGGAATCTCCTGGAGGAAGCGGCTCGGCGAGTTGTAGTTCGCCTGGCCCCACAGCGTGCGGCACGCGGCGCTGCTGACGTAGAGCCGCCGGCGGGCCCGGGTCATGCCCACGTAGCAGAGGCGGCGCTCCTCCTCCATCTGCTCCTCATCCGTCAGGGAGCGGCTGTGGGGGAAGACCCCCTCCTCCATGCCCACCAGGAAGACGACCGGGAACTCCAGTCCCTTGGCGGAGTGCAGGGTCATCATCGTCACCTTGTCCTGGCCCTCCGCCACCTTATCGATGTCGGTCATCAGGGCGGCCGTGGCGAGAAATGCGTCGAGCTGCGTCAGTCCCTCGGCATCCTCGCCGGTGGGCATCTCGAACTCCATGGCCATGCCCTTCAGCTCGTCCAGGTTCTCAAGCCGGCCCGCTCCTTCCAGGGAGGGGTCCGCCTCGACCTCCTCGCGGTAGCCGGACCGGGTCAGCACCTCATCGACCAGCTCCGCCACCGAGAGGTAGACCGACATGTTTGTCAGCTCCTCGATCAGCGCGCCGAACGCTTCCACCTTGGTCCGGTACGCCGCGGACAGGCCGGGAACCATGGTGCAGTCCAGGGCCACGCTCGCTACCGGCACGTTCCACTGCTCGGCGTAGTCGACCACCTTGTCAATCGATGCCGGACCGACCCCGCGCTTGGGCACGCCGATTGCCCGCCGGAACGCGATGGTATCAGCCGGGTTAGCGGTCAGGCGCAGGTAGGCCAGCACGTCCTTGATCTCCTTGCGCTCAAAGAACTTCAGGCCGCCGAAGATCCCGTAGGGGATCGACTTGCGCACGAACACTTCTTCAAACGCACGGGACTGCGCATGCGTGCGGTAGAGAATGGCGATGTCCTGGTACGTCAGTCGATCACCCTCATCAAACCCGCGGGAGACGAGCTTTTCGATCTCCCCGGCAATGAAGTAGCTCTCGTCGTGCTCGTCCGTGGCGGCGTAGCGCATCACCTTGTCACCGGGGCCCTGGTCCGTCCAGATTTTCTTATCCTTACGGCCGACGTTGCGCCGCACCACTTCAAACGCAGCGCCCAGGATGTTGCCCGTGGACCGGTAGTTCTGCTCCAGCTTGATCACCCGGGCGTCCGGGTACTGGGCCTCAAACTCCAGGATGTTGCTGATGTCCGCGCCGCGCCAGGAGTAGATTCCCTGGTCGTCATCGCCGACGACGACCAGGTTCCGCTTCTTGGCGGCCAGCAGGAAGACCCAGCGGTTCTGCACGTGGTTCGTGTCCTGGTACTCGTCAACCAGCACATGCTCAAACTTGTCCTGGTAGTACGCCAGAACGTCCGGGAACTCGTCGAGCAGCCGCACGCTGAGCCCCAGCAGGTCATCAAAGTCCAGCGCGTTGTTGGCCTTCAGCCGCTCCTGATAGCGCCGGTAGACCTGGGCCACCTGCTGCTGATAGTAATCCTTGGCCTTGGCGGCGAACGTGCTCGGGTCGAGCATCTCGTTCTTGGCCGCCGAGATCGTCCCCAGGACGGCCCCGGGCTGGAACTGCTTGTCCGACAGGTTCAGCTGCTTCAGGCAGTCCTTGATCACCGCCTGCTGATCGCTGCCGTCCAGGATCACAAAGTTCTTCGCATAGCCCAGCCGTTCAATATCGCGACGCAGCATGCGCACGCAGGCCGAGTGGAAGGTGCTCACCCAGATATCCTTCGCCTGGGGTCCGACCAGCTCCGCCACCCGCTCGCGCATCTCCGCCGCTGCCTTGTTCGTAAATGTGATGGCCAGGATGCGCCAGGGGCTGACACCCTGTTCCACAAGATAGGCGATGCGGTGCGTCAGGACCCGGGTCTTGCCCGAGCCGGCGCCCGCGAGAATCAGCAGCGGCCCCCGCCCGTGGACCACCGCTTCCTGCTGGTGGGGATTCAATCCCGCGATGTTCAGTGCCATATTGCCTCCTCTGCTGCCCGAGCGCCGACCCCCCAAGGGCCAGTTTCTCCGTGCGGGCCTTCAACCCAATCTATTGGAGTTCGCCACCATGGGGTCGGGTTTCCTACCGCCCCGCGCTTACACAAATGTGGGAACAGAATGCCCCCGTGCGCAGCCGTTGCCGGACTGCACACGAGGGCTTCCGTTTTGATGTAGCGCAGGAAGGAATTAACCGACAACCCATAACCAGGTGTACAAGTTGGAGAATCTTTCGACACCAGAACCAATATATACCAAAATTTATTGACAGCTGTATATTTCGATTGGTAAAGTGATTTTTACCCGCCGAGGGAGTCCTTTCGATATATTCATTATTTTATAAGCAGTCACAGCACACTTGAGAGGAGCATTGCACATGCTGAGACGTCTTCGGCTGCGCCGGTCCTTCTGGGCCGCGGTGGCAGCCGGGCTTGCACTCGCCCCAGCGCTCTTTGGCGGCGTTGCGGCCGCCCCTGCCGATGGTGATCGGACGTTGCCGCCGCCGGACCAGGACCCGCGGCTCACTCTCCCACCACACCCGGCGCAGATCGGGGCGACCGAACAGGTTGAGGGAAAGCTGATTGCAGATCTGGCCCCGGAGGAATTCCGACCGCTTGTAGTTACGGCTGCCAAGCACTACGGGATTGACCCCCGGTTGCTGGCCGCCATCGCCACCGTCGAGACGGAGTGGAACCCCAATGCAGTCGGCACGCATGGAGAACTGGGACTGACCCAGATCCTGCCCGAAACGGGCGCCTGGCTCGCCGAACTCGCCGGGCTCAAGGAGTACAACCTCGCAGACCCGGAGACCAGCCTGAGCCTCAGCGCGCTCTATCTGTCGCTGCTGCTGAAGGAGTACGGCACCCCGGAAAAAGCGCTCGCCTGCTATAACGGTGGGCCGAGTGCGGTTGCGGACTGGGAGACGAACCTCTACGCCCGGCGGGTGCTCAAGCACTACCGGCCAGGGTCCAGGCCCACGCCCCAGGCACTTATGTTGAGTCGCGTAAGTTAAGTCGGCTCGTTCAGCTGCCGGCGGCCGCCGCCTGAGAAGTGCGGGTGGCGGTCAGCTCCCGGCGGAGCGAGCTCGCGAACTCTGTGATGCCAGCGGCCCCTGCGCGGCGCCCAAGACGCTCCAGGCGGGCGAGCAGGGTCACGGTGCGCTGCCAGTCTAAATGCCCTGCCATCAATACTCTGACCCGCAAAGCCGC
>JAQBPS010000180.1 GCA_028287415.1 Bacillota bacterium
ATCCGGACCGTTACGCCTCGACTTATTTCGCCAAGTTCGACCCGGGCACGTACTTCACGGGCGACGGCGCCAAGTGGGATGAGGACGGCTACTTCTGGATCATCGGTCGCGTCGATGATGTGATCAACGTCTCCGGGCACCGGATCGGCACGATGGAGGTGGAGTCGGCGCTGGTTGACCATCCCGGCGTTGCTGAGGCGGCCGTGATCGGGCGTAAGCACGAGGTGAAAGGGCAGGCGATCTCGGCGTTCGTCTCGCTCAAGGACGGCGTGCTCGGCTCGCCGGGTCTGATCGCTGAGCTCAAGCAGCACGTGACCGGCAAGATTGGCGCTCTCGCCCGGCCGGAGGAGATCTTCTTCACGGCCGATCTGCCGAAGACCCGGTCCGGCAAGATCATGCGGCGCCTGCTGCGCGACATTGCTGAGGGGCGGGCGCTGGGCGACACGACGACGCTGGCGGACCCGAGCGTGGTCGCTGACCTGAAGACCCAGTACGAGGAGTCCGAGGGCTCGGACGACTAGGTGATGAAACCCAAGGTCTACATCACCCGCCAGCTTCCCGACCGGGCGCTGGCGATCATCGCCGAAGCCTGCGACTTCCGGATGTGGCCGGAGGCAGAAAATGCCGTGCCGGCGAATGTGCTCGATGAGGAGATTCGCGATGTGGACGGCGTCCTGAGCCTGCTGACCGAGCAGTGGGACGGCGCCCGGCTTGCGCGGGCACCCCGCCTGCGGGTGCTGGCGAACATGGCCGCCGGGTATGACAACGTGAGCATCCCGGACTGCACAGCCCGGGGCGTGCTGGTCACGAATACGCGGGGCGTGCTCACGGAGACCACCGCCGACCTGACGTGGGCGCTGCTGATGGCCACGGCCCGCCGCCTGCCCGAGGCCGAGCGGGTGCTCAAGGCGGGGCGCTGGCAGACCTGGTCCCCGATGATGCTGACAGGGCAGGATGTCTACGGCGCCACCCTGGGCATCATCGGGATGGGCCGCATCGGCCGGGCCGTGGCGCGGCGGTCGCTCGGGTTTGCGATGCCCATCATCTATACCGGGCGGCACAGGCATGAGGAAGCGGAGGCGGAACTGGGCGCACGGTACCTCCCGCTGGACGACCTGCTCCGCCAATCAGATTTCGTCGTCGTGCAGGTACCGCTCAGTGCGGAAACCCGGGGGCTGCTCGGGGCCCGTGAACTCACCTTGATGAAGCCCACCGCCTGCCTCATCAACACGGCCCGGGGCGGCATCGTTGATGAGGCGGCACTCTACGACGCGCTGGTCGGCGGCCGGCTGTGGGCAGCTGGGCTGGATGTGTTCGCCAGCGAGCCCGCGGCGCATGACCACCCGCTGCTCGGGCTGGACAACGTGGTGGCGCTGCCGCACATCGGGAGCGCCAGCATCGCCACCCGCACCCGCATGGCGACCCTCGCCGCTGAGAACCTGGTGGCGGCCTTGACTGGCGGCCGGCCGCCGACACCGGTGAACCCCGAGGCATGGTCGCAATAAGGGCACACAAAACCAGCGCAGGTTCCCGATCATGGGGAACCTGCGCTTCAATATTCATGCTTGCAATTTCATCCAGCCGGTGATATTGTTACCTACGGGAACATTTTACATTTATTACTAATAGCGATATATCTTGGCGGAGGAGCGGGTCAACCGTGCGCAACCTGTCGCTGCGGCAGAAGCTCGGTACTGTAGTGATCAGCCATAGTGTAATGCTTGCCGGATTGGTGTTGGTGAGCCAGCGGGGCGTGCGGGCAACGCTACTGACGGCTGCCGCCTGTCTCATAGCGGACCTGCTGCTCGCCCTTATATGGACCCGCCGGATTGGCCAATACGTGGATCAGGTGAGTAGGACCATCGAGGAGATGCGGCGTAAGGTCGCGGATCGCGAAAACATCATGGATACGATTCCGGACATCATCTATCTGCTGGACGTAAAGGGGAACCTGGTCCACTGGAACCGCCACCTGGAAGTCGTCACCGGCATGTCGCAGGCGGAACTGATGGGCCAGCATGTCTATGCGCTGTTCGCCACAGAGGACCGGCCTGGCATCGCGGACGCCATTCGTGTCGGGTTCGCGCAGGGACGCTTTGATGTCGAGGGCGAGCTGCTGCGCAAGGACCGCACGACTGTGCTCTACCACTGGCGGGGGGCGCCGCTCAAGGATGAGCAGGGGCGTGTCGTCGGGATCACCGGCGCGGGCCGCGACATCAGCGACCGGAAGAGCATCGCGGAGCAGATGGCGCATCAGGCGTTCCACGATCCGCTGACCAGCCTGCCCAACCGGGCGCTGTTTATGGACCGCCTCGCACACGCGCTGGTGCGCCCGCAACGGCATACGGGCATCGTCGCCGTGATGTTTCTGGACCTCGATCGCTTCAAGGTGATCAACGACAGCCTGGGCCACCAGGTGGGCGATCAGCTGCTGGTGGCGGCGGGCCAGCGTTTGCAGGCCTGTTTGCGCCGTGACGACACCGTTGCCCGCCTCGGCGGGGATGAGTTCGCGATTTTGCTGGCCGAGATCGAGGACTTTACCGATGCGACCAGTCTGGCCGACCGGATTTCCGAGCGGCTCCGGGCGCCGTTCGTCTGCGATGGGCGCGAGCTGTTTGTGACCGCCAGCATCGGGATTGCGGTTGGCAAGCCGGGGCATGATCAGCCGGATGAGATCCTGCGGGATGCTGACCTCGCCATGTACCAGGCCAAGCATAAAGGGAAGGCCCAGTACCAGGTGTTCCATCCCAGCATGAACACCCCGACCCGGGAGCGGATCGAACTGGAGATCGAACTGCGCCGGGCCGTGGAGTGCGGGGACTTTCAGGTTTATTACCAGCCGCAGGTACAGCTGACAACCGGCAAGATCGTCGAGTTGGAAGCCCTGATTCGCTGGCCGCACCCGCGGCTTGGCTGGGTGGCGGCGGCGGACTTTATCCCACTGGCGGAGGAGACCGGGCTGATCGTGCCGATCGGACAGTGGATTATGGAGGAAGCCTGCCGCCAGGTACACGACTGGCAGGCGGATTCGTCGCCCTCGGAGCCGCCGCTCAGGGTCAGCGTGAACCTGTCGGCCAGACAGTTTCAGCATCCGCGCCTTGTGGATGAGATCGCCCGGTCATTACGGCGCTCCGGGCTGGATCCGACCAGCTTGAAGTTGGAGATCACCGAGACGGTGATGATGCAGGACTCGGACTCCACCCTGCTCAAGTTGCAGCAACTGAAAAGCATCGGTATCCAGCTGGCGGTGGACGATTTTGGCACGGGCTACTCGTCGCTCGCTTACCTGAAGCGATTCCCGGTCGATACGGTCAAGATCGACGGCTCGTTCGTGGCCGGCCTGGGGCGCAGCAGCGAAGATACCGCCATTGTGCACGCAGTGATCACGGTCGCCCAGGCACTGGACCTGACGGTCACCGCTGAAGGGGTCGAAACCGAGAGCCAGGTTGCACAGCTGTTAGCGCTGGGGTGCGATCAGGCGCAGGGTTATTATTTTGCCCGGCCGCTGGATGCGGATGCGATGGGCAGGCTGCTGGCGGTGGGCACTGATGCCAAGGAAAGCATTGGTCACATAACGCGGGAGCGGCGCGTGCAAGCTATTTGCGAGTGATGTTGGTCACGATGAAAACTCACTCAGGGAGGGCATCAGCATGAGGCTCACAGCGCTCTTGGTGGTGGTCGCCCTGCTCGGGTGGCCGACCGCGGCGTCGGCGGCTGACGAGGAGCCTGCCACACAGGCGTTTGACGGGAGCGCCCGGGCACTTTCAGTCATGGCCACCGATCAGACCAGCGGTCCCGGGAGCAGGATTTAACGCAAAGGGGCGCTGAGCCCCATCGGCCCCGTGACGCTCGGTTGTCACGGGGCTTATGCCGCTTGTGTCCCCAGCGCCGACTTTACAGAATCGGGCAACCCCTGCTAATGTGGTAGTGGACAGAACTCCCAACGCCGCGGTAGCAGAGGAGAATCGTTATGCAGTTCGACCCGCTGTACCATCCGTACCCCTCACGACGGAACCCGGTCTATGCTCGCAACGGCATGGTGGCTACGTCACAGCCCCTCGCGGCCCAGGCCGGCCTGGCCGTCCTGCGCAAGGGCGGCAACGCAATTGATGCCGCCATCGCCACCGCCGCTGCTCTGACCGTGGTGGAGCCGACCTCTAACGGCATCGGCGGCGACAACTTCGCCCTGGTGTGGACGCAGGGG
>JAQBPS010000191.1 GCA_028287415.1 Bacillota bacterium
CGGCACATGATCGTTGCGGAACACCGCCCGCAGCACCTCCTCATACTCCCGGGCGGCCTCCTCAGGCCCGCCCCCGTCGTCCGGCATCGGATGAACCTGCGTCGCCGAGACCGGCACATGCTCAAGCAGTGTCTCCCGCGCCATGTGGTAGTTGCTGCGCACATCGTTATGCGGCACGTACCGCTCGTCCCCCCAGAAGATGTGCACCTGCGCCCACGGCATCTGGTCACGATACGGCCCCGCCAGCAGCCGATGGAGTTCGGCCGGGGTCCGCCCGCCGGACAGCGCCAGCGCGAACCGGCCCCGTTCCGCCACGGCTGACTTCGCCGCTGCCACGACCGCGTCTGCGGCGGCCCGGCTGAGCGCGTCCAGGTCCGGAAACTGGCGCCAGTCTAGCGCGTCGCCCATGGCCCATCACCTCCGAGCAGCTCGTCAGCCTCCTTCGGCCCCCAGGTCCCGGCGGCGTACGGGTAGACCTTCGGCCTGTTTTCCAGCAACGGTGAGAAGAGGTGCCACGCCGCCTCGACCTCATCGGCCCGCACAAAGAGCGTCGCGTCCCCGTTCATCACATCCAGCAGGAGGGTCTCGTACGCATCCGGCAGCCCCGTGTGGACATCGGCGTACCGGAAGCGCAGGTACTGCGTCTCCAGGCGGTAGGGTTCCTCCGGCGCCTTGACTTCAAAGCTCAGGTCAAAGCCCTCGTCGGGCTGAATGGTGATCACCAGGCGGTTCGGCTCGACCGACTCCCCCCGGAACTCCGCAAAGAGTGCCACCGGCGGGCGCCGGAAGGTGACGACGATCTGGCTGGTGCGGCGCGGCAGCCGCTTGCCTGTGCGGAGGATGAACGGAACGCCCTGCCAGCGCCAGTTGTTCACCTCCAGCCGGATGGCGACATAGCTCTCCGTCTCGGAATCAGGCGCCACCCCCGCCTCGTCCCGGTAGCCGGCTGCTGGCTTGCCACCCATTTCGCCAGCGGTGTACTGGCCGAAGACGACCGCGTCAGGCTGGAGCGGGGTGACCGCGCGGAGCGCCTTCACCTTTTCGTTGCGGATCGCATCCGCCTCAAAGGCGCCGGGGACCTCCATGGCCGTGAGGGTGAGCAGTTGGGCCAGGTGGTTCTGGATCATGTCCCGCATGGCCCCGGCCTTTTCGTAGTACCCGGACCGGTCCTCAATGCCGAGCGACTCGGCCACGGTGATCTCCACCCGCTCGACCCGCTCCCGGTTCCAGATCGGCTCGGTCAGGGCGTTCGCGAAGCGGAAGACGAGCAGGTTCTGCACCGTCTCCTTGCCCAGGTAGTGGTCAATGCGGTAGACCTGCTCCTCGGCAAAGTAGCGATGGACAAGCCGGTTCAACTCTTCCGCGGTCGACAGGTCGCGTCCGAACGGCTTCTCGATCACCAGGCGGGTCCAGCCTGCGCTCTGGTTCAGCCCCGTCTCCCCGAGCCCTTCAATCGACGCCGGGAAGACGGACGGCGGGAGTGCGAGGTAGAAGATCCGGTTCCCGGGGAGGTCGCGTGCCTGTTCCAGGGCCTGGATACGGTCGGCGAGCTTGCGGTAGCCGTCATCCCCGCCGATGGCCTGGTAGAAAATCGATTCGTTACACCAACGGACGGCGTCCGGCGTCATCGTGAATCCTGCCTCCGCAAGCGAGCCCCGTGCGTACTCCTGGAATTCCTCGTCCGTAGATTCGCCGCGGCCGGCGCCCAGGAAGCAGCAGCCGGCCGGAAACAGGCCCCGCCGGTACAGCCGGTAGAGCGCTGGCAGCAGCTTGCGGTGCATCAGGTCGCCCCTGCCGCCCAAGATGACGAACAGATGCGGTTCGGTGGTCGCGTTGGTCATGATTCCCGCCCCTTCAGTACGGCCGTCTGGTGTCCTGCTCTTTAGTGTAGCCAGGGGGGCAGATCGTTACTTCTTCCTGAATTCGTTGGAATAGCAAGATGCAGAACCTGGTAGTCAGGCAACCACTGGTATAGTACGATGTGGGTTGGTCCACACTGTAGCACTGGGGTCAATCCCCAGAAGCCCGTATACAAGGAGGCCCGCCTAATGCCTAAGGGTGCAACTGCCACCAAGACCCTTAAGGTCGGGGACAAGGCTCCGGACTTCACCCTGAAGTCCCACCTTGACAAGGAGATCAAGCTCAGCGATCTCCGTGGTAAGAACGTCTTTATCGCGTTCTACCCCCTCGACTGGACCCCTGTCTGAGGCGCACAAATGCCCTCGTACGAGGACGATCTGTCCCGTTTCGAGGAGTATAATACCCAGGTTCTGGGTATCAGCGTCGACTCCGTTCCCAGCCACCAGGCTTGGTCCAAGTCTATCGGTGGCATCAGCTATCCCCTGCTTTCCGACTTTTACCCGCACGGCAAGGTGACCGAGGCGTTTGGCGTCCTTCGGACCCAAGCTGGTCAGCCGGCCTACGGCGCTCCGGAACGGGCCCTGTTTATTATCGATAAGGAAGGCGTCGTGAAGTTCATCGACGTCCACCCGATCGCCGAGCAGCCGGACAACGAGGAGCTCTTCGAGATCCTCCGCAAGCTGTAACAACGAGCGACGCCCAGGTGGCGGGAAGTGGTACAGCTTCCCGCCCCTTTTCGCTTTCCAGAGGAGGTTGAACTCATGGCTGATCTCTCGCGCCGGTGCGTGCCGTTCACGCCCCCCACGCGCAAGCTTTCGGAGATGACGATTGCGATCGTCTCCACGGCCGGTGTCCACCTGAAGGAGCAAGAGCCCTTCAGCAAGGAGGGCGATGACACCTGGCGCCATATCCCCGGCGATGTGAACGTGGCCGATCTGATGATCACCCACGGCGCACCCGAGGAGCACTATGACCGGACGCAGGCGAAGCAGGATATCAACGTGATCTTCCCGATCGAGCGGCTGCATGAGCTGGCCGCACAGGGTGTGATCGGCGGAGTGTCCGAGCGGCACTGGAGCCTGATGGGCTACAGCCTGCGGCTGCAGAAGTACTACAACGAGACCGCTCCGGCCGTGGCCAAGGAGGTCGAGCGCTCCTCCGTGGACGCCGTGCTCCTGACTGCCGGCTGACCGCTCTGCCACCGCACGGTCGTTGCGGTTCAGCGGGCGATTGAGATGGCCGGCATCCCTACGGTGCTGATCACCACCGACAAGGAGTCCTCGCAGCAGCAGCGCCCGCCCCGGGCGATCAACCCGGAAGGGTTTACGTGGGGCCATTCGCTGGGCACCGCTGGGAACAAGGATCTCCAGATGGCGGTGCTGCGGACCGCTCTGCGGCAGTTTGAGGAGCTTCACATGCCGGGAACGGTGCGCACGCTTGCGTTTGAGGGCTATAAGCCGTAAGGTTGTCAAGCGTGTTATGTATCCAGTTACGCTCCGGACCCGCCGTGCGTGCACGGCGGGTTGTTTTTGCCCTGAGCGGAACCACCCGACCGCAGATGGCACGGCAGCTTTGATCCGTGTCGGCAGGTTTAAACATGCCCCTTGTGTGCCATAAACATAAGGGTGATGTTATGGGGGGCAAGGGAATGCTCCGACGGCATTTTCGCAACAGGATAGCCATGATCCGGGAGGCGAGGCATTTGACACAGGCGGCCCTTGCCGAACTATGTGGCGTCAGCCGGGTGCAGGTCGCCCTCTGGGAAAGTGACATAAACCGGCCGTCGGCGCCGAAGTTGCAGCGCCTG
>JAQBPS010000193.1 GCA_028287415.1 Bacillota bacterium
CTGGATGAGCCGGAAAGCGCCCGGCGAGGATACGTCGGCCTGGGCGGCCGAGTCGATCCGCCGGTTCTACGGCTACCTCCCGCTAGTCTATCCCCGGCTGAAGGCGGTCAGCTACTTCAACGTCGACTTTGTCGGCAATCCGGGGGTTCCCTCCTCCAGCCACTACCTGCTTTCTGCCCGCCCCAACATGGTCAAGGCCTTCCAGGAGGCGACCGCGACCGACTGGTACATCGGCGGGAGCGCTGCGGGTCCCGCTACCTTCTGGCGGCCAGCCGACCAGGCGACGCTGATCGGTAAGACGCATGTGGCCAGCTACGTCAACCTCGCCGCCGGCGTCGGGCGGGTCGAGTACCTCGTGGACGACAGGCTGATGGCGACGGCCACCGCCCTTCCCTGGGAGGCTGACCTGAACCTGGACGGGCTGACCGGCGGGCACAGTATCACCGTCCGGGCGTACGACCAGGCTGGGCGGCTTGGGTATGAACGGACCTACCGCTTCGACGCCTCCGCCATCCGGGTTGACCTGAACGGGCGTTACCTCGACTTCGACCAGCCGCCGGTTATGCTGAGCGACCGGGTCCTGGTTCCGGCCCGGGCGATCCTGGAGGCGCTGGGGGCCGAAATCCGCTGGGACAATGGTTCGCAGACCGTCACCGCCATCCGTGGGGGCGTCACGCTCCGCCTCCAGATCGGCAACCCGATTCCGACGAAGGACGGCGCCCCACTGAAGCCGCTGGACGTGCCGGCCCAGTTGATCGGCGGGCGCACTCTCGTGCCGGCCCGCTTCGTGGCGGAGAACTACCAGATGGACGTACGCTGGGATCAGGCCAACCAGACCGTGATCATCCGCCCACTGCCCGCTCGCTAGCTTTCATCACACCCCGGGGGGCGCTACCTAACTTGGAGGAACGCAGGCGACTTCTCGTACTCATCGCAGCCACCACGGGTGCGATTCTGATCCCACTCAACACCGGTATGCTCTCCGTCGCCCTGACACCGATCACCGGCGCCTTCCATGTGCCGGTTGCGACCGGCACGTGGCTGATCCTCCTCTACCTGCTCCTGATGACGAGCCTCCAGCCGTCCGCCGGGAAACTTGGCGACCGCTATGGCCACCGGCGGATCTTTCTGGTCGGCCTACTCACGTTCGCCCTCGCTTCGGCCGGGGCGGCCCTGGCCCCCACCTTCGGCTGGCTGATCCTGCTGCGGGGGCTTCAGGGAGTGGCCGGTGCAACACTGGCCCCCAATGCGACGGCCCTGATCCGGCTTGCCTACCCGGTTGAGCGCCAGGGGCAGGCGATGGGTCTCTATGTCGGCGCCTTCAGTCTCGGCCTTACGCTGGGGCCGGTGTTCGGCGGGCTGCTGATCAACACCCTGGGCTGGCAGGCCACGTTCTGGATCAACCTGCCGATCGCCCTCTTCGCCGCCTGGCTGGGGCAGCGGACCCTGCCGACCGGAACCGGCAATGAGACTGTCGCCTTTGACTGGTGGGGCAGCAGCATCTTCGCCGTCCTGATCGGCGGCGCGGTGGTAGCAGTGAACCTCTGGAAGGAGGGACGCCTGCCGTTCCCGATCTGGGCTGTGCTGCCGGCCCTCGCCCTGCTAGGCCTGGCGCTCTACTGGGTTGAGGAACGGGCGCAGGACCCGTTGCTCCGCATCGGGCTCTTTCTGCTGCCCGGCTTCGGGGCGTCCAACGCTGCCATCTACTGTGTCCATACCGTGATGTACACCGTGATGCTCGCGGTGCCCATCTACCTGGAGGAGGCCCGGGGCCTCTCAGCGACGACCGCCGGACTATATATGGCGGTGTTCGCCGTACTCCAGGTCGCCGTCGCCCCCGTGGCAGGTCGGCTGTCCGACCGTCTGGACCGGCGGCAACTCGTCGGGGTGGCAGGTGTGTTCTTCCTCCTGGGCGCCGGGGTGCTCTGGCGGCTCAACATGGCGACAGCACTTGTGTGGGTGCCGCTCGGCCTGGCGCTGGTGGGCACAGGGGTCGGCCTGACGACGGCCCCGGTGCAGGCCGCCTTGCTCTCCGCCTGCCCGCCCGGGCTGGTAGGGGTCGGGTCGGGCCTGTGGTATTCCTCCCGCTATCTGGGCAATATCAGCGGGGCGCTGCTTACAAGTCTGCTGCTCCCGGCCAATCCGGGGCAGGGCGCTCACGGACTCTACACGGTGCTCGGGGTGGCCGCCGTCCTGCTCACTGCCTCGTCCCGGTTCCTCAAAAATTGATGGGGCCTGTAATTGAGTTGCGAGCCCATGTACAAGTGCTGCAAGGCTAACTGCTGTCAGCGTAAAGGGCAGGCCCTGTGGCCTGCCCTTTACTATGCGGCGCCGTTTCACGCCAGGCGCCTCTCCCCTATGCGCTCACACTCGGACCACCCTGCTGCTTCCGCCGGCGGGCATCGGCCTTCGCTTTCCGCACCGCCTTCTGCTCGTCCGTGAGCGGAGTGATCGGAGCGGTGTCCTCCGGCTCGAGCTTCATTACCAAGCCGAAGCCGGTGGCAGTGCCCACCGTGATCTTCTGCGAGGTGGCCTCCAGTCCGTAGTACTCCTTGATACCCGCAGGCACCAGCCGATCGATATCGTGGAAAATCGTGATCAAATTGATCAAGCCCCGGCTCCGGTTGTAACGGACCTCCGTGCCGTCGGGGTCTTGTGAGTGGGTGGGGAGCATTAGCATGTACTGGTTTGTGCTGTCCAGCCCCAGAAGGACCTTGGCGGGGCGGTGGGTGCCGAGTCCGTTCTTCATGGACTGCTGCCCAAGGGCTCTGGTCGACTTGGCACTCATGGAGCCTTGGGCTGGCTCCTCCACCGCGATCTGGAACCCAAGCATGTTGCGGGCGGTGACCTCTACGGTTCGCCGTGAGATCAACCTTGCCTGCAAGGGGAAATTCGGCTCCGCAGCCTCTGCCTTTGCCATGGAATCCTCCTTTGTACACGAACACCGGTTTTCGCTTCCAGATTAAGGAATTCCCTGCGCGCGACGAAAACCCTTTGCTGCCACGCAGAGGGTTTCCTAATTTTTCCCTTAACTATGCTGCACACCCCAGATTGTGCGACGGTCGGAGTAGGTGCCGGCTCTGGTTTTGCGACGCTCGAAGGATGTACGCATGGCACACCGCTGTACTTGCGCAGCACAGCGATGTACCCGGTCCGCACAGCGATGTACCCGGTCCGCACAGCGCTGTACCTGCTCCGCCCGAACGATGTACCCGGTCCGCACACCGATGTACCCCGTCCGCACACCGATGTACCCGGTCCGCACACCGACGTACCCGGTCCGCACACCGAGGTACCCCGTCCGCACCCCGATGTACCCGGTCCGCACACCGACGTACCCGGTCCGCACACCGACGTAC
>JAQBPS010000232.1 GCA_028287415.1 Bacillota bacterium
AGTTTTTCGACCGCAACTTCGGAGGACACCGACCGGACGGCTCGACCGCCATCCACCAGAACGGCGAGGACGTGCACAGCCACTTTTTCGGGCAGTCCTCTTTCAGCACATACGTGATCGCTCATGAGCGCAACGTGGTCAAGGTGCGCAAGGACGTCCCGCTGGAGCTGGGGGCGACGCACGCCGTGAACGGCATGGAGGAGAACGCAGTCGACGCTGTGAAGCGCATCACGGGCGGGCAGGGCGTTCAGTACTCGCTGGAGTCCACCGGTCGCCCGCAAGTCCTGAGGCAGGCGATCGATGCGCTGGGCATCCTCGGCGTGTGTGGTGTGGTCGGTGCACCATCGTTGGGCACTGAGGCGACTTTCGATGTGAACGACGTGATGGTGCCCGGGAAGACGGTCCGGGGCATCGCTGAGGGGGACAGCGTGCCGGATGTGTTCATCCCGCAGCTGATCGAGCTGTATACGCAGGGCCGGTTCCCGTTCGACAAGCTGGTGAAGTTCTACCCATTTGACGGCATCAACGAGGCTGCGGCCGACTCGGAGAAGGGGGGCACGGTCAAGCCGATCATCCGGGTGAGCACGCCGGCCTAGCGGACGGCGCCATAGGGTAAAGGCAAAGCCGCCACCGTGCCCCGTGCACTATGGTCGCGACAGCATCGAGTTGAGAATGATGGTGGCGGTCTGCCGGTCGTTCGCCGGCATGCTCACCTTGGCCACCTGATTTCCGGGGCGCTCGACAAAGGTCCGGTTCACGCCGTAGGTCGGGTACGGGTTTTGCCCGTCAGGTGGCAAAGTGAACGCAACCGTGTGGTCGTCGAGCCACGTATAGGTCTCGCCTTGGGCCACGTCCACCAGCGGAGAACTCCATGAGGCATAGCGATGCGGCGAGTTAATACCCGGGTCCTGGCAACCTGCGCAGTTGCTGTCCCACATGGTTACTTTCTCGTTGGGGTCCTGGGGATTGGTTGCTGAAACGCCGGCTGAACTGCCGCCTGGAATCGGCCCTACGATCCAGGTGTCGGGCACTGCGATCTCGGGCTTCGCCTGATCGGGGCCAATCCACTTGTACCCCGCCGGCACCGGCGCATCAGTCGGCTTGTCGACCAGCGGGCTCTTGACGACCTGGCCGTCGACCAGGATACCGCCGCCAACGATATCGATGCGGGACAATGCCGGGAGAGCGATGAGCTGCTCCTCGCCCGTTGCAAGCTTCACCACGTGCAACTGGCGGTTGGGATCTTGCCATGCATACACGCCATGTCCGTATCCAGCCACCGTCGGCGGAGCGTAGCGGGCGATGTTGACTGTACGTCCGTCGACGAGTCCCACGCCCATAATCTGAGTCTGTGTGCCGTCGGTGAGGCTGATGATCACATAGCCGCCAGTCACGCCCACCAGCCGCGGCGCCTGCTCGTTCGGGAAGGTCTGCCAAAGTTGCGCACCCGTCCAGAGTGAGCCGCCGGTTGTGGACGCAGGGGTAAACCAGAGCGACCAATTGCGGATGGCGTGTGCTGCCGCATCCGGAAAGCCAGGGGGCGTCAGCCAGATGATGCCCCCCGGCACGTCACCGGCGGTGACATCACTGTCGCCGTGTTCATCCTGTGCCGGTACGGCAAAGGTATAGACGGTTGAAGCGTAGATAATCGTAGCAGGCCGGGCCGCAAGCCGCACCAGCGCTGTCTGGGGTGGCACAGGGACGGTGGATGGGCTTGGGCCGGTCTGCGCAGAACACCCGGCAAGCAGCAGAATGGTAATGAGATAAGCCAACCTCTTCATGTGCGACACCTCATCAGTAGGACGTCGCACGAGCACAGGTAGTTCCGCCCGCCGTTACACCCAGGCCGGAGAATGCTGCGAAACCCCGTGGTACAACAGCGCCCGCCCTCCGTCCGCGGTCGGGGCGCTGATCATGTTCGTATCCTCAGTTGTAGACGCCGGTGAGAAAGTCCTTCACGGTCTGGGCCGAGATCGCAAAGCCCATGTTGGCCGCATACTGTGGGTTGGCCACCAGCGTATTGATGCCCACTACCTGGCCGGAGGTGCGGAGCACCAGGGGTCCGCCACTGCTCCCGGGACTGATCGGCGCCGACGTCTGGATCATGCCCCGCATGGTTCCACCAGGCGCGTCCACGCTGCGATTGACGGCACTCACGATGCCCGTGGTGACCGTCCATTCGAATCCCAGTGGCGAACCGAATGCCACCACCTCATCGCCCTGCTCGATCACAGCATCCGCCAGCGCCAGCGGCTTGATGCCGGCGTCAAGCCCCGTGACTTTCACGACTGCCAGATCCAGTTTCGGCGAGGTGGCCGCCACCGAACCCGGCAGCGTCTGACCGTCCCGGGTCTTCACGCGAATGCGGGTCGCGCCATGCACCACATGATAGTTGGTCAGGATCTCCCCGCTGCCGGCAATCAGGAAGCCCGACCCCAGGGCCGCCCCTTCCGGTCCATCCACCGAGATGGCAAAGACCGCCGCTTCGACGTCCTTGATCATCTCCTTGAGTGGCCGCACGCTGCCAGCCGGCGCCGTCGCCGGCGCTGATGCCGGAACCACGGGCGCAGGCGGCGTTGCAGGCTGGCTACTCTCGGGCGGGGCCGCCTTGTCGGGGGACGTTGCGCGCGTAGGGGCAGCGCCAACCCTGGGCTCTGCCGGAGCCATGGGTGGTGCGATGCGCGAGGAGCATCCCGCGATCACGAAACAGACGGCGAGGGCAGCCAGGCCGAAATAACGCACCGTCATCCCCCTCTTAGTTGACGTGGAAGGATAAGCGCTGCTGTTCCTTCCCGTCCACCAGAAAGACGACGTTGTACATGCCCGACTGCATCCCATAGCCAGACGTGTT
>JAQBPS010000262.1 GCA_028287415.1 Bacillota bacterium
CCTCTGCGATCTGTCCACCCGCATGGGCTATCCGATGCATTACCTGGGACCGGAGGAGATCCTCGCGGAGATCGGGCAGGCGGTGCCGGACTACCGGGGCATCACCTGGTCCCGGCTGGAAAGCGGCCCGGGTGTCCAGTGGCCGTGCCCCGACCCGGGACACCCCGGCACCCGGTACCTCTTTGCCGACGGCTTCCCGAGGGGCAGGGGCAGGCTGCACGGCATACACTACGAGCCAGCCGCGGAGCCGCCGGATGCCGACTATCCCTACATCCTCACGACCGGCCGGGTGCTCTTCCACTGGCACGGCGGTGCGATCTCCCGGCGGTCGGAAGGTCTGGATGCCATCGCTCCCGAAGCATTGGTGGAGATCCATCCTGCGGATGCGCACCGGCTCGGTATTGCCGATGCCGGTCCGGTTCAGGTCTCCAGCCGCCGGGGCCAGGTGACGGCCAAGGCCCGGGTGACGGAACGCCCCCTGCCCGGCACAATCTTCATGACGTTCCACTATGCGGAGGCCGCGGCCAACTTGCTGACCATTGATGCGCTGGATCCGCTGGCGAAGATTCCCGAGTTCAAGGTCTGCGCGGTTCGGGTCGAACAAGGAGGCAACGTTCATGCTCAACTATAATGAGGCTGGGGAAGGGCCCGTGGTCGTGCTGCTGCACGGGTTCCCGCTGAACCGGACGATCTGGTCACAGCAGATGGCGCACCTGAAGAAGCAATACCGGGTGATCACGCCGGACCTGCCGGGCCACGGCGGCAGTGCGGCCTTCCCGGAGGGCGGCCCGGCCACCATGACGCGCATGGCCCGGGAGGTGCTGGCGCTGCTGGACACCCTCAAGGTCGACCAGGCTGCGATCGCCGGCCACAGCATGGGTGGGTACGTCGCCCTGGCGCTCCAGCAGGCCGCGCCGGAGCGGGTGGTCGGGCTGGGGCTGATCAGCACGCAGGCCCGCGCTGACACGCCCGAGGCCCGGGAGGGCCGGCTCAACCTGGCGGCCAAGGTACACATGCACGGGGCGGGTGTCGTGGCCGAGGGCATGGGGCCCAAGCTGTTCGGGCCGTCGGTGACGTCCGAGGACCCCCGGTATCAATCCACGGTCACGATGATCCAGGAGACCCCGGGTGACGGGGTGCGCTGCGCGCTCCTGGGCATGGCGGAGCGGGCGGATATGCGGGAGGGCCTGACGGGTATCACGGTCCCGACCCTGGTGCTGGTGGGCACCGAGGACAAGGTGATCCCCCTGGAGCGCTCGCAGTGCATGGCGGCGAACATTCCGCGTGCGGTGCTGGTCAAGGTGCCGGGTGTGGGACATATGCCGATGCTGGAGGATCCGGCGGCGATGAACGAGGCGCTGGAGCAGTGGCTGGAGCTGGTGTACTGATCCTCCGCAGGCACGACGCCCCCGTGACGGCTATGACGTCACGGGGGCTGTTCGCGACCGGCTGGCGGCCGGGGGCGGTGGCACGATGCGTCGGCAAGACCCGTGGATCCGGCCCCGAGGGCAAGGATCGTCACCATTTTTCCATTCTCTCGCACAGAGGTGGAAAAATGGTGACGTTTCTCCGCGTTATGTTAACCAAATTCGGCTCGGTACAGCCCGGCAGCCACCGTCAGCGCCAACGGTTCTCAGACCGGATTCCTGTAAGTGGCGCCCCGCCTGCATTTGCCGCCCTGGGGTGCTAGTCAGTAGTGCTCACGGATTGGACGGAGAGGCAATGGCAGTAATGAAACGTCACCATTTTTCCAACGCAGGTCGCTTCCTGCCCACGGAGGTGGAAAAATGGTGACGTTTCGGCCATCTGCGTTCGTTATTGTCAACTAGCGGCTGACGACGCCAGCAGGTCCCCCCTCACTCATCCGTCACCATGTACGGGGCGCCGTACCGCTTCGCCATCCGCACGCTGGGTATGGACCGACCCATCCACGCTCAAGTTTCGCCTTGTTGAAAAGAGCATGGTCCGATACTATTAAGAGCGTTAACGCTATAACAGTGACGGAGGAACGCTCACCATGGAGCTCAAACGCGCCAGCCAGTTCACCGTCTCCGAGCTGAGCCAGTTGTGGAACCGGGGCTACATCGGCTACTTTGTGCCCATCCAGTTCACCGATGCCCAGATGGAGGGGCACATCCGCATCAGCGACCTGGACCTGGAGCACTCCGTCATCGCGATGGATGGCGACACCCCCGCAGCCTTCTCCTTCCTCGCCGTGCGTGGGCAGCGTGGCTGGATCGGCGGTGTCGGGGTTGCGCCGGAGTACCGGGGCCGCGGCGTCGCCTCCGCCCTCTTCGCCGGGCATACCGGCGTCATCCGCCGCGAGACCAACCTGAGCCACGTTCAGCTGGAGGTCTTCGTGCAGAACTGGGCCCAGAAGGTCTACGAACGGCATGGCTTTGCGACCACCCGGCAGCTGTCGCTCTACGAGGGGACGCTGCCTGCGGGCCGCAGGGCGCCCGACGTTCAGAGCGGCGCGGTCTTCCCCCTCCTGGCCCACAGTGAGCGGCTCCACGGCGAGTGGGTCCCCTGCTGGCAGCGTGAGCCGGCCGGCCTCACCAAATCGCTCCCGCCCACGGCGCAGGCGCTCTGGACCGGCCCTGCGGACGCGCCCACCGGGTATCTCATCTACAACATGCGGGAGCAGGGCATCGGCATTACTGATGCCGCCGCCAGCGACACGGCGACCGCCGCCACCCTGCTGGACGGGCTGGCGCAGGCCCACCCGGGCGTGACCGTCAGGATCGTGAATGAGCCCGAGGGGAGCCCGGCCGCGCAGGCCCTCACCGCGCTTGGCTGCGAGGAGACGAGCGCCCAGTATGAGCAGCACTGGGCGGTCCGCCAGCGGTAGGCGCGTATGTGACCCCGTGCAGGGCGAACATGCTAGCGGTGAACGCCTGCCACGGAGGAGTCATGCCGATGCAGTTCAAGCGCGCTAGCGAGTTCGCCCTTCCCGACCTGACGCAGCTCTGGAACCGGGGCTACGCCGGCTTCTTCGTGCCCTCTCAGTTCAC
>JAQBPS010000290.1 GCA_028287415.1 Bacillota bacterium
CGGGTTACGCCATCCGCAAACGTCAGGGCCGGGGACGGGTTATTGCCAACAACATGGGCGTTGGTAATCACAGAGCGGCGGTCCAGCAGGACACCGGATCCCTGGCCGCGGCCGCTCGTGACCTGGACCACGCCGGGACCAACCTCGGAAGCTACCTTTGCAAACGGCTCACGCTCGAACAATGCCAACACCCCTCTTGATCATATTTGTCTTTTTGACTTTCCCTGACCTTCGAGGGGTACGGATATTCCGGACAAAAAGGCCGCCCCAGATGTTGGTGCGGCCTCCTCGCTTATTTGCCTTTGGATGCCCACACCTCGCTGATCTCCCGGGCCACCCGGTCCCAGTTGTACTGCGACTCCGCCAACTTTCGGCCAGCCCGCCCCAGTCGGTCCCGCAGGCTCCCGTTCGACAACAGCATCCCCAGCACTTCTGCCATAGCGCCCGGCTGGTCCGGCCGCCCGACCACAACGCCGCACTCCGCCCCGCTCATGACCTCCGGGTTGCCGCCCCGAGCCGTCGTGACGATCGGCAATCCGGCGGCCATCGCCTCAAAATGCACTCGGGCGAGCGGCTCTTCCCACTGTGAGGCGCAGACAAAGAGGTCGCCCACCCAGAACCAGTGGTGCACCTGGTCGGGTGTCACAAAGCCGGTGGTGACCACCGGAATCGGCGAGCGGGCAGCCAGGGAGCGCACATAGGCGACGTAGTCGCTCACCTTATCCTCGCCATACCACTTGCTGCCGACCAGCACCAGAGCGGCATCAGGGTGTGTGCGAGCCAGCTCCGGCATCGCCCGCACTAGAATATCCGCGCCCTTCTTGGGCGAGAGGCGCCCCACGAACAGGATCACCTTCTTGCCTGACAGCCCGTGCTCATGGCGCAAGCTGTCCCGCACCTTCCGGGCCCCGTCCGCCCAGGTGGGCAGGAACCGGGCCGGGTCGACGCCGGAGTAAATGGTCCGCAGCTTCCCCTTCGCTGCCGGCTGCAGCTCAGTAATGCGCTGCCCTACATAGTTGCTGACGGTGACGATCCGCTCCACCGTCTCGACCGCCCGTGTGCCTTCCTCGGGGTCGATCTTCTGCGACTCGAACATGTCGTTATGCATGCTCAGGATGATGCGGGCATGCGGCGCCGCTACCCGCACCGGCATCACCAGTCGCGGCCGGTTGAAGATATGAATCAAGTCGAACTGGTTCTTGCGGAGGAAGGCGACCACGTTGTCCCGGTAGATATCAAGCATGCCTCCCGGGACACGTACATAGGCGACGCCGTCCCTCCGGTCACGCTCCGGCAGGCTTGGGTCGGTTCTGCACAGGACGGTGATGTCGTGCTGCTTCGCGAGCAGCGGCGCCACCGCATCGATATAGGTCTGGATCGCACCGCCGCGCACGGGCGGCACCGGCAATTTCTCGGTCACGACCATCAGGACTTTCATCGCGCCCGCCCCCCCTTTCGCCGGGCTGGGGTGGTAACGGAGGCGGCGGTGTCCAGGCCGAGTTCCTGCAGGGCCTGCCACTTGCTCACTTCAGATTGCTCGAGGCGCTGGAGCAGGTCGCTAAGTTCGGCGTCCAGGAACGTCACCGGGTCAACGACGCAATCCTTCACGTGCTTATAGAACTCATTGGGCAGGCTCATATCGATGAGCAGAACCTGCATGAGGTCGGACTCAATCGGGTTGGCCTGGCTGTATGCATCGATCATTCCCTTCATCCACGTCGTGTCCCACACGCCCATGTCGTCCATGGTGCTGGTGATCAGCTTGCGGAGGTCGCGAATCGGCAGGTCGTAGGCGACCCCGTCCAGGTCGATAATCCAGACGCCACCCTCACCGATTTGCCCGTTGGACCATCCGTAGTCCTGAGAAAAGATACAAAAGTCCAACCGACGCCACGTAAGATGTGCTCGGGAGGGTGTTGTGAATGATAACTCCGTCCGAGATCAATCCGAACCGAGTAGCCGTATACATCCGTTGGTCCACCGATGACCAGGGGGAAGGCACGACCCTGGAAACCCAGCGCGAGCGCTGCAAGTTCTACTTGCAGTCCCAGGGGTGGACATTCCGGGAGGATCTCGAGTACATAGACGATGGCTGCAGCGGCGGCACGCTGGACCGGCCGGCGCTCACCCAGTTGCGGACACACGTGACGGAGGGAAAGATCGAGTGCGTGGTCGTGTACAAGATCGATCGCCTTTCCCGCTCAGTCGTGGACATCGTCGATCTCGTCCTCCGGGAATGGGACAGCCGCTGCTTCATCAAATCCACGACCGAGGATGTGAACACAATCACACCGGCAGGGAAGATGTTCTTCTACATCCTCGTCTCGTTCGCCGAGTACGAGCGGAACCTGATCAAGGAGCGGACGATGGGCGGCAAGATCAAGCGGGCCGAGCAGGGGCGCAATCCGGGGTTCCGTCCCCCGTACGGCTACATCAAGGGGCGGGACACCGGCACAGTCGAGGTGGTCGACCATGAAAGCAGCGTGGTCCGGCGGATCTTTGATCTTTACGTGGCCGGAAACGGCGGGCATCAGATTGCTCACATGCTCAATACCGAGGGCACTACCCGCCGGAACGCCGGCTGGAACGGCCTCATGGTGCGGCGGCTCCTGATGAATCCTGCTTACATCGGGGTCCTGGAATATGGCAAAACCATGCGGGTCGGCAAGGAGCAGCGGGAACGGCGAGGCCTGGGAAGGCTCGTGCGGTTCCAACAGCCCAGATTCGCCCGCGTCGAGGGGGCTTTCCCTGCGATTGTGAACAGACGGACCTGGGACTCTGCGCAGCAGCTACTGAATGCCCGCACCACCAGCCGAAACGTGCGCGCCACCAAGCCGACGTACAGTGACTATCTGTTGTCGGGCCTCGCTACCTGCAAGTGTGGGGCTGGTGTCAACGGCAAGGGCGCCGGACGGCACCAGTACTATTACTGTTCTGTGCGGAAGCGCCTGGGAAGCGCCGCTTGTGACGCAGGCCATGTCTCAGCAGACGCTGTGCATGCAGTCATCGAGAGCAAGGTGAAACGCCTTCTCTCCGCTGAGGGGCGCCAACTACTGCTATCTGGCCTGGAGCAGGACCTCGCCGACCGAATTCACGCGATCAAGAATGAGATCGCTCACGGGCAAATGGCACTGGTCGGGCTGGGTGATCGTCGAAGACGGCTGGAGGCGGACTATCGCAGCGGCGAACTCCCCGCAAAGCTCTACGCCCGGGAGATCGAAGCGACCGATCTGGACTACCAGAGCGGGCAGCGGCGATTAGCGAGCCTGCAGCTACAGCGCAGCACTACGGAACACGCTAAGGAGAACAAAACGGAACTGACGGCCGGACTGGACCGGATCGATCTGTGGCAAGAACTAAACGTGCCGGAACGGAAGCGACTCCTCGGCAAGCTACTCGCAGGAATTCGACTCTATCGGCGGGCGCATACGCAAGACGCCCCCACCCTCGAGCTCGATTGGATCCAGCTTGTCTGATCACGAGGAGGCGATCGCTGTGGACCTGCAGGTGAGCGAGCGTTGGGTCATCGACGAGGCAAGGGCGGAAGACGCCGTTGAGCACATCCGGTCGCTGGTGCGACAGCTCGTCATAAGAAAAATCCTCGCGCCAAAAAAAGAGCACCAGCAGCCTTAGCTGCTAGTGCTTAAGTCTAGGTTACTCATTCCATGAACTACGCCAGACGCCGGACTCGTTTGAAGTGCGAACCGACAGGTGAATCACCTGCCATCCGCCATTACGATAACTCACTTCGTTCGCTGTGTACGACGAGGGGTACGACGAGTACATGCCAATATGGAAGATGTCAACGTCAGAGCTCTTCCCAGGGTATGCTTGCTGAAATATTTTCCCGACGTTGATCATGTATGCCTCGACGTCCGCCTTGCCAGTGTTAAAGTCCGTAAGCAGGCCCTCAAGAAACGACCGGTACTGCGTGTTATCAAGGTCGATGGAGAGGAAATACGGCGCCTGCTGCCCTTGTGGTGCAGAACGACGCACCAGCGAATATTTTGCGGAAACGCTCTTGCCCGCCACCTTAAACGTCGGGTACCGCGCTGCGATCGTCGCCTCCACGTTCGCCGGAGTAACGTTACTCACACCGGGAAGTGGCTTCGGCGTTGCAGTTCTGGCGGTCTCGATAATCGGCACCACGTTCTTCATCGGAATGGCGAAGTTCAGGTTTTGACCGTCAACCAGAGAAGCGAACGTGATGCCAACAAGCCTGCCCTGGACATCAAAGAGGCCACCGCCGCTACTCCCATGGGATACAGGAGCGGAGAGCTGCAGGATTGTAATGCCCTTCCAGTCCCGCGTCCCGCTTACAATGCCAGTCGACACGGTATTCGTCAGGCCCTCAGGGCTCCCGATCGCAAGGATATCCTCCCCTACCGTTGGCGCATCCTGGGTCCGAAGTTCAACCGGCGTCAACTGGCCATTCACCCGCAAAACGGCGACGTCTAGTTCCTCACTGCTGGCGAGTTGTCCCGTGATGTCATAAGAATGTCCCTGGTCGTCTGTCGCTATCACTTTGCTAGCATCGGCAATGACGTGGTAGTTCGTGACCAGTTCGGCCATTCCCACAGCTACCGCACTGCCAGAGCTGGTCTTCGTCCCAGCGCCATCGAACACATCCAGTCGGAACACCCGCGTCTTCAACTGGGCGATCAGTTCTTGGCGGGAGCCGGTGTTGGACGGAGTGCCTCCGCCCGTCTGTTTGCTTCGCTCATTCGCCTTCTGCAACTCGTCCTGAGTCTTCTTGAGCTCGGCCTGCAGCTTGGCTACCTGCGCTTCCGCGGACTCAGCTCGCCCCAGCAACGCCTTAGCGTCCATCATTGCGATACTGACCGTTTGCGTGGCTTGGTCCCACGTGACATCTGCACCTACGGCTTCCCCGATCCCCCGAACCGGCAAGAATGTCCTGCTCTCCACCAGGATCGCCGGCACATCCCCCTGGTACGGCTTGCCGTTCACTCGCACATTGACCGTGGGGTAGCCGCTCCAGCTGCCCGCGTACGCTACGGACGTTATGAGTCCCAATAAGACAACAATCATGACGTACATGGACCGT
>JAQBPS010000291.1 GCA_028287415.1 Bacillota bacterium
TGGAGCAGGTGAATGACTACCTGGCCGCACAGCCGGCCCGGCAGCTCACCGTTGTCACCGTGGGGCCCCGAGCGCTGGAGGTGGCATGGTGACTTGCTGGCACGAAGAATTGGCCAATGGGCTGCGCATCCTCGGCGAGGATCGGCCCGACATGGAGACTGTCTGTTTCGGGTTTCTCGTGGGTGCCGGCAGTCGCGACGAGTCTCCGGCGGAGAGCGGTGCCGCACATTTTCTGGAGCACATGTTTTTTCGCGGGACGCCCGACCGGTCCGGCCGGCAACTCAAGGCCGCTTTCGAGTCCATCGGGGCGATGTATCAGGCCCATACCGCGGAGGAACAAACCTGCCTCATGGTCCGGAGCCTGGGCGGCGACGTGGCACTCGCCGCTTTTCATACCCTTTGTGACGTGCTCAGCCCGGCCCTGCGCGCCGAGGATTTCACGGTGGAGCAGCAGGTGATTCTGGAGGAGATCGCCCAGTATCGCGATCACCCCGTGCAGGCAGCGCGGCAGCAACTGCGCCACCTGTTTTTTGGCAGTCATCCGCTGGGCAATCCGGTGCTCGGCACCGCTGAGTCGGTAAACGCCCTCAAGCCGCAGCAACTGGCGGCATTCTTCCAGCGCCACTACGTGCCCGGAAACATGGTGCTGGTGGCGGTCGGCAACCTGGACCGGGAGCCGATTCTGCAGGCGGCCAGGGAACGATGCGGGGAGTGGAGGGGCATGAGCCCTGTGCACGTCCGTGAGCCCGTATGCGTCCAGGATCGCGTGGAGTTGATCCATCGGCCCGGCTGGACGAAGCAAATCATTCTGGCACGTGTTGCAGCGCCGGGTTTGGATTCGCCGCTGGCCGATGCCGCAGAGTGTGCGGCCCGTTTACTGGGCGACAGCCGCAATTCCCAGTTGCACTGGCGCCTGGTGGAGAGCGGACTGGCCGACCAGGTTCAGGCGACATGGCGCGGGTTGGAGGGCGCCGGCTACCTTGAGATTACGGTTTCCTGTGCGCCGGATCAGACCATGCCGGTACTGGATACTCTGCGTGCGGAACTGCGGTCGGTATGCCGCGA
This sequence comes from Bacillota bacterium, assembly GCA_028287415.1. Lineage (GTDB taxonomy): Bacteria > Bacillota > Sulfobacillia > Symbiobacteriales > Symbiobacteriaceae > RYN-353. The sequence goes on from JAQBPS010000291.1 coordinate 1,066, forward strand.
GGTGGTCGCGGAGGCGGAGTTCCAGCGGGCGCAAACGAAGGCAGGTTTTGCGCGCGTGATGTCCGTGGACGGGCCCGTGTCGCGGCTTGTGGGGGTTGGCACCCGGATGCTCGCACAGCTGCCATACCGCACACCCGCGGAAACGGTGAGGAGCATCGCAGAGCTGCGTGCGGCCGACCTGCAGGCACTTGGGGCGGCGTTCCCCATGACCGACATGGCCACAGTGCTCGTGGGGCCGCTGGCGCAACTCTGAGCCTTCCAGTCTATGCCGCGCACATCACTACTGCGCACATCACTACTGCGCACAAAACCCCCCGCACGCGAAAATGCTGTGCGCGGGGGGTTTTGAGCTTGCCCCGCACGCGAAAATGCAGTGCGCGGGGGGTTTTGAGCTTGCCCCGCACGCGAAAATGCAGTGTGCGGGGCGTTTTGAGCTTGCCCCTGCTCATACAGTTTGCGGGGAGTCGCTACTTTCCGTCCGGACCGGTCGTGTCCGTCATGACCGCGCCCGTGTTACGGGCGTAGTTGCCGTAGGCGATCTGCTCGCCCGTCGCACCTTCACGCCGGAAGTCCTGGGTAAAGTCGTACTCGTGGGGCTGCTTCTTCAAGTGCTCCTGCGCGCCGTTGCGGTCAACGCCGCGGACTGCATGCCGCATGATTGCGCCCCCCTTGACTGTATGGTTGATGGGACAGATGCTAGTGTGCCCCGCACCGGAAGCAGGATAAACCTTTTCTTTTGCAGTATAGCAAAAGAACTGGCGGTTCTTCGCTATGCGAATGGACGACCGACCGCACCAAAGAGGGGGTCTGGACCCATGGATGAAGAGAAGCAGTTTGAAGCTCTCCTCAGCGAAGACCGCGTGTTTCCGCCCTCCCCTGCGTTTGCCGCGCAAGCCAACGTATCGGACAGCAGCCTCCACGATTGGGCAGCCCGCGATCGGGAGGGCTTCTGGGCCGGCCAGGCCGACCAGCTCCACTGGTTCAAAAAGTGGGATCAGGTCCTGGACTGGCAGCCGCCCTTCGCAAAGTGGTTTGTCGGTGGCAAGCTGAACGCCGCCTACAACTGCGTTGACCGTCATGTCGCGACATGGCGCCGGACGAAAGCGGCGATCATTTGGGAGGGCGAGCCCGGTGAGGAGCGGGTCCTGACCTACCTTGACCTCCAGCGCGAGGTCTCCCGGATGGCGAACGTACTGAAGGCGCAGGGCGTAAAACGCGGCGACCGCGTCACCCTCTACATGCCGATGATCCCCGAAGCGGCGATCGCCATGCTGGCCTGCGCCCGCATCGGCGCGCCCCACAACATCGTCTTCGGCGGCTTCTCCGCCGAGTCGCTGCGCGACCGCATCAACGACTGCGGCGCCAAGGTGATCATCACCGCCGATGGCGGCTGGCGCCGCGGCAACATCATCCCGATGAAGCAGATCACCAATCAGGCGATCACCCAGTGCCCGACCATCGAGACGGTGATCGTCGTCAAGCGGATCGGCCACGAGTCGCTCGTCGAGAGCGGCTGGCAGCAGGGCCGTGATCACTGGTGGCACATGCTGGTCCGCAACGCCTCGCCCGTCTGCGAGTGCGAGGCGATGGATGCGGAGGATCCGCTCTTCATTCTCTACACCTCCGGTTCGACCGGCAAGCCCAAGGGCGTGCTGCACACGACCGGTGGCTACCTGACGCACGTGGCGACCACCCACAAGCACATCTTCGATATCAAGGACAGCGATGTTTACTGGTGCACCGCCGACGTCGGCTGGGTGACGGGCCACAGCTACGTGATCTATGGGCCGCTGGCCAATGGCGCCACCACCATGATGTACGAGGGCTCGCCGGATTATCCGGACCGCGGCCGCATGTGGGACATCATTGAGAAGTACCGGATCAACATCTACTACACGGCCCCGACCGCTATTCGTTCGTTCATGCGGTGGGGTCCCGAATACCCGGCCAAGTACGACCTCTCGTCGCTGCGGCTGCTCGGCACCGTTGGTGAGCCGATCAACCCTGAGGCCTGGATGTGGTACCACAAGTACATCGGCGGTGAGCGGTGCCCGATCGTGGACACATGGTGGCAGACGGAGACGGGCGGCATCATGATCAGCCCGCTGCCCGGCGTCACCACGACGAAGCCCGGTTCCGGCACCCGGCCGTTCCCCGGCATCGAAGTGGAGATTGTCGATGAGCACCGCAAGGCCGTGCCCTACGGCTCCGGCGGCTACCTGGTGGTCAAGAGCCCCTGGCCGGGTATGCTGCGAACGGTGTATGGTGATCCGGACCGTTACGC